>NZ_JALTON010000054.1 GCF_027000115.1 Thiohalobacter sp.
CCACAGTGGCGGCACTTGAAGCGCCCGTCAGCAAGCTTCCAGGCCCGGGTATATCCGCATTCTGTACACCGTCTCATACACAGACCAGACTAGTCGATCTGGTCCGATTTGCTTAGGAATTACCTAATAAAAAACCCTCCCCGATTGGGGAGGGAATGCTACACCCCTCGAAGAAAAGGGTTTGAACAAGGGTCGGGGTGTCGTTGCGCGGTCGTTGAAACTCAGCCGTCGATGCAGCCCTGGGGCTCCGGCAGGCCGGCGATGCGTGAACCCTGGCGCGACGGCCCCTTGGGGAAGAGGCTGTACAGGTGGTCGCGGCTGGCCCGATCCGGACCCAGTTCCTCGGCCATGTGCTTCATCAGGATCTTCACCATGGGCGTGATGCCGTACTCGAAGTAGAAACTGCGCAGGAAATTGATCACCTGCCAGTGATCCTGGGTCAGCTCGATACCTTCCTTGCGCGCCAGATGCTCGGCCACGCGCTCGTTCCAGCACGACAGGTCCAGCAGGTTGCCGGTGGGCGTGACCTCGAAGGTCTTGCCCTCGAATTCGAAGCTGCCGACGAAGTGACCGGCGGCCTCGCCAGCGCCTGCGGAAGACACCTGGCTCCGGGCCTTCGAGTTGGCATAGGTCCGCCGTTCCAGCTCGGCGTCCAGATGCGGCACCGGGATGCCGGCGATGCGGGCGCCCTGCAGGCGCACGTCACCCGGGAACAGGCCATCCAGCACGGCGTCATCGGCCAGTCCCTCGTGCCCGGCGTCGCGCAAGGCGCGCTTGAGCAGCTTGCGCACGGGCGAGACGTTATAGGTCTGATAGTAGTTGCGCATGACATCGATCACCGCCCAGTGTTCGGCGGTCAGTTCGAGGCCCTGGGCCGCGGCCATCGCGGCGGCGACATCGCGGGACCATTCGGACAGATTTCTGAGACCGCCCTCGGGCAGCACGGCAACGGACTTGCCATTGACGTTCAGGGACCCTTCGGCGGGGAAATTGACGACAGTGGAGGTGTTTGGCATGGCGGAAAACCCTTCTCGTTCGGTGGTCTTGTGCCTGCGCCGCGCATCAATGCGCTTCGCATCCGGTCACTCGGCCCGCTTGGCCGGGCTTGCGATCCCTGCCGGGATCAGTGACCGTTACCCTTCATAGCGGTCCCGCGCGAGCGAACTTGAGGCGTGGCGGCAGCTTTTTCCCGCCGCGGTTTCTCCATGTGATAACCTTTTGTTTTCAAAGAACATCGGGGACTTACCATGAAACACCAGCAGATCCGGCTGGAATGCGGCCCGGGCGTCGCCAGGCGGCTGGTGGACCTGCTTCGGGACTACACCGAAGTCGCCTTTCCGGCACACAGCACCGACTGCGCCCAGGTAGCGCGCGAGGCCATGCTGGATGCGATTGCCAGCCTGGAATCGAGCCTGCTCGCGGAGGGCCGGGCCGAGTACAGCAAGCGGCTGCGGGCCATGTTCCGTGAGGCGGTGAAAATGCACTTCGAGCTGCATGCCGCGGAAACCGGCGAATGCTGCGAGGCCCGCACCGCCGCACTGCACGCCCTGTGCGGCGGCGAAGCGCTTGCGGATGCGGACTATGCCGCGGCCGAGACACGTGACCGCGCGGCCGGCCACAAGGCCTGAGCCAACCCCGGCGGGCCACGGACTGCTCGAATCAGGGCCGGCTGTTGCACCGGTCAAGGCGCCTGCCAGGCCGTCCATGGGGGAGGTCCTGATGCAGATTCCGGTCGCAGGTGGTAGCATCGACGCCGCTCGATACCCTGTCCGGCATGATAGCACGCCGCCAGCCTGATACCAGATGTCACGCAACCGTTGAATGTCGGAGCCACCCGTGCGACCCAGGTTCAGTCTTTCCCCCGGCGCCCATGAACGCCAGCTCATGGCACGGGCCGACAACCCCTTGTTCCCCGAAGATCGGCGCTCGGTGACCGCTGCCGACGTACTGTCCGCCCAACTGCGCGACCAGAACGAACTCAAGGCCTTCATGGAGGACTTCCAGGCGCTGGTGCAGCGAGCCGTGGAACTGGAGCCGAACGCCGACAGCGAGGTGATCCTGAAACTGAAGGAAGACCTCGACCGCGCCTACGAAACCGTGTGTGGACTGATGGGCGATCTGGACGAGATCCGGCAGGCCATCCGCAGACTGGTCACTACCATCATGTCGGCCGTGCGCAAGGGCGCGGGGAACGACGCCGCTGCCCTCGCCCGGCTCGACGACGAGGATGCCGCCCGCGCCCTGCACTACCGGCTGCTGGAACACCCGCTGGTCGCCGACCTGCTGCGCGCGGATGATCTCATCAATGCGGATGAACTGCTGCCCACCCTCCTCAGCGCCGAGCCCGACGCATTCGCAGCCGCCCTGCAACTGTTCACGCCGGAGCAGCTCGGGCAGCTCATCCAGGATGGCCACCGCCTTGTGCAAGCCGCCGGCGACTCCCGGCACCCCCGGCTGCGCGACGCCGCCGAGCGACTTGCGGAAATGGAACGTCACGCGGCGGCCCTGGCCGATGACCACACGGCCAACTGACCCGACCGGCAGCCTTGCCGCCGCCAGGGGTTTGGGCTACTTTCTGCACGCTCGGCATTACGCCGCTGCTCCAGGGGAAAGGGCATCATGAGCCGTCGCAGACGTACCGATCGGGACCGCCGTTCCGGCCAGGACCGGCGCAACCATCCGGAGGATCCGCACCACCCCTACCCCATGCGCTTCCCCGGCTGGTCGGAACAGCTGGTCCAGTATCTGACCCGCTACCTGTTCTTCTTCCTCGGTCTGCTCTACTTCAATGCCATGGAGGGCATCGAGCCGACCTGGCTGACGACAGCACAACTCAATGCCGTGTACGCCCTGTACTTCGTCGTCAACACGGCCAACTTCGTGCATGCCAGCCTGCATCATGTCAGTCTGACGCGATTCCGCTTCGCCATGTGGGTGGACATCCTGATCACCACCCTCTCGGTGCTCAACGATCCCTATGACATTCCGCCCTCGCTGCTGGTATTCATCATGGTGGTGCTGGGCAATGGCATGCGCTACGGCATGCGCCTGTTCGGAGAGGCACTGGTGGCAAGCTTTGCCGCCGTCATGCTGATCTTCAGCCTGCGCTATTCGGGCATGGGCAGCGACATCACCCCGGGCATCATTTTCATGAACCTGTTCGGCGGTATCATCCTGCTCTACGCCTATATCCTGATGGGACGCATCGAGCAGTCGCGCACCATTCTCGAACGCAAGAGCCGAATCGACACCCTGACCGGCCTCATGAACCGCCGCGCGCTGCTGGAGACCGCGGAGTCCCTGTTCGATCGCACCAACTTCGAGCACGACCGCTTCGTGGTCATGTTCGCCGATCTCGACCGCTTCAAGGAGATCAACGACACCCACGGTCATGCCGCCGGGGACCAGGTGCTGCGCCGCTTCGCCGACATCCTCACCGGTACCCTGCGCGAGACCGACCATGCGGGCCGCATGGGTGGCGACGAGTTCGTGGTGATCCTCACCGACACCTCTCTGGAAGAAGCCGTGCATGCGGCCGGCCGCATCCAGAAGGCCGTGCGCGACGGCGCCGAGGAGGCCGGGCTCGACTACAGTGTCACCATCGGCATCGGCGAGGCCCCGGCCCATGGACGCACCTTCGACCGCCTGCTCGAACACGTCGACCAGGCCCTGTATCGCGGCAAGGTGGACGATCGCGGCGGCATTCGCCTGGCCGAAGCGGACGCCGCCTGAGGCCGCCACCACATGCCCGAGCTGGCGCTGTTGCGGCATGCCAAGTCCGACTGGAGCGCCAGCCTCCCCGATCGCGAACGCTCCCTCAACGCCCGCGGCCGACGCGACGCCCGCCATATCGGCCGCTGGCTCGCGGAAACCGGCTGGATACCCGACCTGATCCTCGCCTCGCCTGCGCGACGCGTACGGGAAACGCTCGCCAACCTGCGCGCGGAAACCGGCTGGCCCGAGTCGCTCGTGCGATGGGAAGACGCCCTCTATCTCGCCCCTGAGCGCATCCTCGCCGAGCGGGTGCGCCGGCTGCCCGATGATCGCGCTCGGGTGCTGCTGACAGGCCACAACCCGGGACTGGAGCAGTTACTGCTCCGGCTCGCCGAACAGCCACCCGCGCCCCAGGACAACGGCAAGCTGTTCACCACGGCCAATCTCGCCCTCATGGAACTGCCCTGCTGGCATCGTCTGGAGCCACAGGGGGCGAGGCTGCTCGCTTTCGTGCGGCCGAAGGAGCTGGATGAGGCGTGAGGCGGAGTGTAACCCGCGGATGCAGCGCGAGCGGAATCCGGGGCATCGCCATCCTGATGCCGGCCCTGCGGGCCTGCGTCCGGGCTACGCGGACGGCGTGAGCCGCGCCTGTCCGCCCATGTAACCGCGCAACACCTCGGGCACCTCCACCGAGCCGTCGGCCTGCTGGCAGTTCTCGAGGATGGCAACCAGGGTACGCCCGACCGCCAGCCCCGAGCCGTTCAGGGTATGCAGCAGTTCCGGCTTGCCGGTTTCCGGGTTACGCCAGCGGGCCTGCATGCGCCGTGCCTGGAAATCACGGAAGTTGGAACAGGAGGAGATCTCCCGGTACTTGCCCTGCCCCGGCAGCCAGACCTCGAGATCATAGGTCCGCGCGGCGGAAAAACCGATATCGCCCGCGCAGAGGAACATCACCCTGTAGGGCAGACCCAGTTTCTGCAGGATGGCCTCGGCATGGCCGGTCAGGGCCTCCAGTGCCGCATCCGAATCTTCCGGTCGCACCATCTGTACCAGTTCGACCTTTTCGAACTGGTGCTGGCGAATCATGCCGCGGGTGTCCTTGCCATGGGATCCCGCCTCGGAACGGAAACAGGGCGTATGGCAGACATGGCGCCGCGGCAACTCGGCGGCGTCCAGGATCTCGCCCCGTGCCAGATTGGTCACGGGCACCTCGGCGGTGGGGATCAGGTAGTAGCGCGGGTCGCCGCAGGTCGCGAACAGGTCTTCCTCGAACTTGGGCAGCTGGCCGGTGCCGCGCAGGCTGTCGGCGTTGACCAGGTAGGGCACATAGACCTCGCGATAGCTGTGTTCGCGGGTGTGGGTGTCGAGCATGAACTGGATCAGTGCCCGGTGCAGGCGTGCGAGATCGCCATGCAGGACGGCAAAGCGCGCACCGGACAGCTTCGCCGCGGATTCGAAATCGAGCCCCAGCGCCGCGCCCACGTCGACATGGTCGCGCACCTCGAAGTCGAAGCCGCGCGGCTCGCCCCAGCGGCGGATCTCGACATTGTCGTCCTCGCTCTGGCCGTCCGGCACTTCGGGATCGGGCAGGTTGGGCACGGCCATCAGCAGGTCATTGAGCGTGCGCTGGCAGGTCTCCAGCAGGCCCTTGACCTCGTCGAGCTCTCGACCCAGGCCGGCGACCTCGTCCAGCAGCGGCTGGATGTTCTCGCCCGCGGCCTTGGCCTTGCCGATCGCCTTCGAGCGCCGGTTGCGCTCCGCCTGCAGGGTCTCGGTGCGCACCTGCAGCGCCTTGCGTTCCTCTTCCAGCGCACGAATGCGCCCCACATCCAGCCTGAATCCGCGCCGTGCAAGCTGCGTGGCCACGGCCTCGGGATCGTTCCGCAACAGTTTGGGATCCAGCATTGTCTCTATCCGGTTGCCAGTCCGTCCCCCGGGCCAGGCCCGTCAGGGGCGGGATTTCAAATGAAGACCTGACCGGACCAGGTGACCAGGTGGCCCGGTTCCAGGATGCCATTGAGATGGGCAATGATGCCGGACACCCGTTCCGGCGTGTCGAAGAACTCGATCACCAGCGGCAGGTCCAGCGACAGGTCGACCAGGCTCGCGGTATGCACCTTCCCCGAGGACCCGAACCCGCTGATGCCACGAAACACCGTCACGCCGCGCACCGTTTCCTCGTCGTGCAGGCGGCTGACGATTTCCCGCGCGCGCGGGTCCTCCTCGGTGAGATAGATGCGCACGAAGGTCACGCTTTCGGTCTTCATAGCTGCCTCGCCATCAGTACGCCGGCGCCCGCCGCCAGCACGCACAGCGCCACGCTGAACAGGGCATTGGCCAGCGCCCGGCCCAGTGCACCCGCTTCGATCAGGCTGACCGTTTCCATGGAAAAGGTCGAGAAGGTGGTGAAGGCGCCCAGCAGGCCGATGAGCAGAAACGCCCGCCAGCCCGGACCGGCGGCGCTGCGCTCGATCAGCCACACGAACAGCAGCCCCATCAGCAGGCTGCCGGCCACGTTCACCACCAGCGTCCCCCACGGAAAGCCGCGCCCCGCCAGCAGGTACACGGCATTCGAAACCCAGTAGCGCAAGAGGGCCCCGACGGCGCCTCCGGCGGCGATGGCCAGCCACTGGTTCACTCGCGTTTTCCGCCAGGCTCCGACATGGGCGAGCATCATACAACAGAAGTGAGGCGTGAGGCGTGAGGCGAGAAAACAGGGTAGCCGGGATGCGAGCCGGTGGCCGGAATCCGGACACCGCTACAGACGCCCGGCTTTTCCCGCCCTCCCCGTCCTTCGGGCCGCCCAGCGGGCGTTCAAGGCGCTCCGCGCTTTTTCGTTTCGCCCCAGGCTACGCGCATTCGATCTCCTCACTCCCCACGCCTCACTCCCCCCGCGCCTTCCGATCCAGCGCCCGCAGGCGCTCGAGCTTGGCGCGGATCTTCTGCTCCAGCCCGCGGTCCACCGGCTCGTAGTAACGGGTCTCGGGCATCTCCTCCGGAAAATAGCGCTCGCCGGCGGCGTAGCCCCCGGGCTCGTCGTGGGCGTAGCGGTAGCGATGACCATAGCCCAGTTCCTTCATCAATCGCGTCGGTGCGTTGCGCAGGTGCAGGGGCACCTCCAGCGAACCGTAGCGGCGGGCGTCGGCGCTGGCGGCCTTGAAGGCGCTGTACACCGCGTTGCTCTTGGGCGCGCAGGCGAGATAGACCACGGCCTGGGCCAGCGCCAGCTCGCCCTCGGGACTGCCGAGGCGCGCCTGCGCGTCCCAGGCGTCGAGACACAGCGACAGCGCGCGCGGGTCGGCGTTGCCGATGTCCTCGGAGGCCATGCGCACGATGCGGCGCGCCAGGTACAGCGGGTCGCAGCCGCCGTCCAGCATGCGCGCGAGCCAGTACAGGGCCGCATCCGGCGACGAACCGCGGACCGACTTGTGCAGCGCGGAGATCTGGTCGTAGAAGGCCTCGCCGCCCTTGTCGAAACGGCGCACGCCGCCGGCGATGACCTCGTTGACCACCGCCTCGTCGATACGCGCCCCCTGCCCCTCGGCCTCGGCCAGGTCGGCGGCGATCTCCAGGAGGTTGAGGGCGCGGCGCGCGTCGCCGTCTGCCGCCCGGGCAATACGATCGCGCAGCTCCGGGGCCAGCTCGATGCCGCGGTCGCCAAGACCCCGTTCGCGGTCTTCGAGGGCCTGGTCGATGATGGCGCGCAGCGCCCCGGCATCCAGCGCCTTGAGCACATAGGTCCGGGCACGGGACAGCAGGGCGTTGTTCAGCTCGAAGGACGGGTTCTCGGTGGTGGCACCAACGAACAGCACGGTGCCGTCCTCGACGAAGGGCAGGAAGGCATCCTGCTGCGCCTTGTTGAATCGGTGCACCTCGTCGACGAACAGGATGGTCTGGCGGCCGTCGATCTCGCGCTGGCGGCGGGCGGCATCGACCGCCGCGCGAATGTCCTTGACCCCGGCCAGCACCGCCGAGAGGGTGCGGAACTCGGCATTGGCGGTACGCGCGAACAGCCGCGCCAGCGTGGTCTTGCCGGTGCCGGGCGGACCCCAGAACACCATGGAATGCAGCCGCCCCTGCTCCAGCGCCACCCGCAGGGGCTTGCCCGGCCCGAGCAGATGCGCCTGGCCGATGAATTCATCGAGGCTGCGCGGCCGCATGCGGTCGGCCAGCGGGCGATGACGGTCGTCGTTCATGCTGCGGACTTCAGGGCGCGGGCGCACGAATCACGTCGGTACCGGGGGGCGGGTCGAAGCGGAAGCGCGCCGGGTCGAGCGGCGGATTGCGACGGGGATTGCGGAAGTGGATGCGGGTGGTCTGGCCGAAGCCGTCGCCGAGTTCCATGCCGGTGAGCATGCCGCCGGAG
This sequence comes from Thiohalobacter sp., assembly GCF_027000115.1. NCBI lineage: Bacteria > Pseudomonadati > Pseudomonadota > Gammaproteobacteria > Thiohalobacterales > Thiohalobacteraceae > Thiohalobacter > Thiohalobacter sp. The sequence continues at coordinate 8,081 of NZ_JALTON010000054.1, forward strand.
AAGGCCAGCAGTACCCGCCGCCAGGGGCTGTCCGGGTCACGCGCGGCCAGCACCACCAGCTCGCCGCCATCGATCTCTTCACGCTGTACCACCTCGAACAGCGCGCCCACGGGCCGGTCGCTGGCCAGCAGCACTGCCGGCGTCCCGGCCAGCGCGGCCTGCTGGTCGGCGGCAGTGGCCTGCTCCAGGTCGGCATCGTAGCTCCACAGCGTCTGGCCGTCGCCTAGCAACAGCTGGCGGTAGGGACGGACATAGTCCCAGCGGAACCGGTCAGGGCGCAGGATGGCCACCTCGCCGGCGGACTGCTGGATGGTCTGGTCCTGGGCATCGATGACGGTCTGCTCGAAATCGGCAGTGAAGCCGGTTAGCCCGTCGAAGAAGCGTTCGAACTGGCCGCCCCAGGACAGGGCCGGGAACAGCAGCGAAAGCAGCAGGAGAAAACGCGGCATGGATCAGTCCTCGGGCGGGGGCGGCGCCAGCACCTCGCGGCTGCCGTTGGCCTGCAGCGGCCCGACGATGCCCGCGGCCTCCATGGCCTCGATCATGCGCGCGGCGCGGTTGTAGCCGATCTTGAGCCGGCGCTGGACGCCAGAGATGGAGGCGCGGCGCGACTCGGTGACGATGCGCACAGCCTCGTCGTAGAGCGGATCGCTTTCGCTGTCCTCGCCGCCCGCCGGGACCTCGCCCGGCAGCGCGCCGCCCGGAATGTCCGCCTCCAGGATTTCGTCGAGATAGTCCGGCTCGCCGCTGCGCTTGAGGTGGTTCACCACCCGATGCACTTCCTGGTCGGCGACGAAGGCGCCGTGCACGCGCACGGGCAGGCCGGTACCGGGCGGGAGGTAGAGCATGTCGCCGTGACCCAGCAACTGTTCGGCGCCGGTCTGGTCGAGGATGGTCCGCGAATCCACCTTGGATGACACCTGGAAGGCGATACGGGTGGGGATGTTGGCCTTGATCAGGCCGGTGATGACATCGACCGAGGGCCGCTGGGTGGCGAGGATGAGATGGATGCCGGAGGCGCGCGCCTTCTGCGCCAGCCTCGCGATCAGTTCCTCGACCTTCTTGCCCACCACCATCATCAGGTCGGCCAGCTCGTCGACGATGACCACGATGTAGGGCAGCGCGTCCAGGGTCGGCGGCTCCGGGTTCTCCTCCACGTGTTCGTCGGGATTGAACAGCGGGTCGGGGATGGGCTCGCCGGCGTCGATGGCCTCCTTCACCTTGCGGTTGAAGTTGGCGATGTTGCGCACGCCCAGCGCGGCCATCAGCTTGTAGCGGCGTTCCATCTCCGCCACACACCAGCGCAGGGCGTTGGCCGCCTCCTTCATGTCGGTGACCACCGGCGTCAGCAGGTGCGGGATGCCCTCGTAGATGGACAGCTCCAGCATCTTGGGATCGATCATGATCAGCCGCACGTCGCGCGGCAGCGCCTTGTACAGCAGGCTGAGGATCATGGCATTGATGGCCACCGACTTGCCCGAGCCGGTGGTGCCCGCGACCAGCAGGTGCGGCATGCGCCCCAGATCGGCGACGATGGGGTGACCGCCGATGTCCTTGCCCAGCGCCAGGGTGAGCGGCGAGCTGCTGGCCTCGTATTCCTGGGAGCGGATGATCTCGGACAGGGCGACGATCTCGCGGTGCTCGTTGGGGATCTCCAGCCCCATCACCGTGGTGCCCGGAATCACCTCCACCACGCGCACGCTGACCGCGGAGAGGGCGCGCGCCAGGTCCTTGGCCAGGTTGCTGATCTGGCTCACCTTCACGCCCGGCCCCGGCTGCAGCTCGAAGCGGGTGATGACCGGACCGGGTCGCACGGCCACCACTTCGACCTCGATGCCGAAGTCGGCCAGCTTCATCTCCACCAGCCGCGACATGGCCTCCAGCGCTTCTTCCGAATAACCCGTCTCGCCCGGCCGCGGCTCGTCGAGCAGCGCCAGCGGCGGCCGCTCGGTATCGGGTGGCGGATCGAACAGCGGCACCTGGCGCTCCTTCTCCACCCGCTCGCTGGGCTTGACCTTGGGCACCAGCGGCTCGATCTTCGGCGGCTTGCGCTTCTCCACCTTCTGTTTCTCGACCTTGACCACCTCCTCGCGCGCCTTGCGCGCCCGATGGCCGGCAATGGCATCGCGCAGCTGCGCCCAACCGGTACGCAGGCGCTCGATGGCGACCAGCGTCCAGTGGCCGGTGTGGTCCATGACCGCCAGCCAGGACAGGCCGGTGAACAGGGTGATGCCGGCCAGGAACAGGGCCAGCAGGAAGAGGGTCGCACCGAGGAAGCTGAAGGGCCCGGCCAGCCCCTCCCCGACTAGGTCGCCGAGGATGCCCCCGGCGCTGAGGGGCAGGGTACCGGGGGCGATGCGGAAGTGCAGGCTGGCCAGGCCGCAGCCCGCCGCCACGGTCACCAGGAAGCCCGCCCAGCGCAGCGCCAGGGTGCGGTAGTCGATGTCCCCGGCCTCGGTGCGACCGCGGAAGATCAGCCAGCCCGAGTAGCCCACCATCACGGGAAACAGGTAGGCCATGTAGCCGATCAGGTACAGGGCCACGTCGGCGAACCAGGCACCGGCGCGGCCGCCGAGATTGGCGATCTCGCCGCGCGGCCCGCTGTAGGACCAGCCGGGATCGGCGGGACTGTAGCTCAGCAGGGAGACGAACAGATACAGCGCCACCGCGCCGAGCACGATCAGCGCACCCTCGCGCGCCCCGCGACTGACATGGTGGGTGAGCGGTGTCCGGCCCCGCTGTTTTCGACGTGCCTGTGCCAAGGAATCCTTCGCTTTATAGCGTTTGTCAGGAATGTCTCGTAACTATATAGCTAATATTAAATTCTATCTACATCATCCGCCTCACGACTCCCCCACCGCCGCCCGCACCGCAGGGTGGACGATGGCACCCCCGCGCACGTTGACGCCCGCCGCCAGCGGACCGGGGCGGTCGATGACGGCAGGATCGGCGGCCAGGGCACGGGCATGGGGAATGAGTGCCGCGGAGAGCGCCTGCGAGGCGCTGCGCGGCACCGCGCCCGGCATGTTGGTGACCGCGAAGTGCACCACGCCGGCCTCGACATAGGTGGGATCGGCATAGGTGGTCGGCCGGGTGGTCTCGATGCAGCCGCCCTGGTCCACCGAGATGTCTACCACCACGCTGCCCGGGGCCATGGATTCGATGTCGGCACGGCCGACCAGGTGCGGCGCCCGCGCGCCCGGGATGAGCACGGCACCCACCAGCAGGTCGGCCTGGGCCACGGCCCGTATCAGCGCGTCCCGGTAGGGGTAGAGCGCGGTGACGTTGGGGCCGAGCGCCCGCATCCGTTCGAGGCGGTCGCGGCGACGGTCGAACACCGTGACCTCGGCGCCCATAGCCGCCGCCATGGCCGCGGCATTGCCACCCGCATTGCCCGCACCGATCACCGTCACCCGCCCCCGCTCGGCGGCGGGCAGGCCACCCAGCAGCAGGCCCTTGCCGGCGTGGGGACGTTGCAGCAGGTTGGCGCCGATCTGGATCGACAGCCGGCCGGCCACGTCGCTCATGGGCGCCAGCAGCGGCAGGCCGCCGCTCTCGTCGGTGACCGTCTCGAAAGCGATGGCGGTCAGGCCGATGCGCGCGAGCTCGCGGGCAAGTTCCGGGTTGGCGGCGAGATGCAGATAGCAGAACAGGATGTGGTCGGAGCGCAGGTGGGCGAGGTCGCCGGCAACGGGTTCCTTGACCTTGACAATGAGTTCGGCCGCCGCGTACAGGGCCGCCGCATCGGGCGCGATCCTTGCCCCGACCTCCGCATAGGCGGCGTCCGGGTAGCCGGAACCCTCGCCCGCACCCTGCTCCAGCCACACCTCGTGACCATCGGCGATCAGGTCAGCGCAGGCATCCGGCACCAGCCCGACCCGGTATTCCAGTGTCTTGATCTCGCGCGGCACCCCGATGCGCATGGCGGCTCCTTTACCCCCGGCGGCAACTTCCTTACCATTGGCGGGCCGATCGCCGGCCGCCCCGCAAGCCCTCGGAGCGCCGCGAAACGTCCTTCCAACCCATTGAACATGAAAGGTTTCTGCGGATATCCGCAGGCATCTTTCGCGTCGGAGCCATTATACACATGAGCGATGCCAAGCACTGCCGCCTGCTGATTCTCGGATCCGGGCCGGCGGGTTACACCGCCGCCATCTACGCCGCGCGCGCCAATCTGAATCCGGTGCTGGTCACCGGTCTCGAGCAGGGCGGCCAGCTGATGACCACCACCGAGGTCGAGAACTGGCCCGGTGGCCCGGCGGACCTGCAGGGCCCCCAGCTCATGGAACAGATGCGCGAGCACGCGGAGCGCTTCGGCGTGGAGATGGTCTTCGACCACATCAACCAGACCGACCTGAAGACGCGCCCCTTCAGGCTCACCGGCGATTCCGGCACCTACACCTGCGACGCCCTGATCATCTGCACCGGCGCCTCGGCACGCTATCTCGGCCTGCCCTCGGAGGAGGCCTACAAGGGGCGCGGCGTGTCCGCCTGCGCCACCTGCGACGGCTTCTTCTACCGCGACAAGCCGGTGGCCGTCATCGGCGGCGGCAACACCGCGGTCGAGGAGGCCCTGTACCTGGCCAACATCGCCTCCCATGTCACCCTCGTCCACCGCCGCGGCAAGCTGCGCGCGGAAAAGATCCTGCAGGACCGCCTGTTCAAGCGCGAGCAGGAAGGCAAGGTCACCATCGAGTGGGATCACGTCCTCGACGAGGTGCTGGGCGACGACGCCGGCGTCACCGGCATCCGCATCCGGCACGTCAGGAGCGATGAGACCAAGGACATCGACGTGCACGGCGTATTCATCGCCATCGGCCATTCGCCCAACACCGCCATCTTCGAGGGCCAGCTCGACATGGATCACGGTTACATCAAGGTGAAGAGCGGCACCGAGGGCAATGCCACCGAGACCAGCGTGCCGGGCGTGTTCGCCGCCGGCGACGTGATGGATCATGTCTACCGCCAGGCCATCACCTCCGCCGGCACCGGCTGCATGGCCGCCCTGGATGCGGAGCGTTACCTGGACGCACTCGCCGAACAGGGCGACTGAGCCGCGCCGGCGGCAGTCCCTGCCATGCAGCTCAGGGTGCTGGAGGCGATCGACGCGGTCGATGCCGCCGCATGGGATCGACTCGCCGCCCCCGCCACGCCCTTCCTCGGCCACGGCTTCCTGGCCGCACTGGAACACAGCGGCGCGGTCGGCCCGCAGTTCGGCTGGCTGCCGCGGCATCTGGTGCTCGAGAACGGCGGGGAGCTGCTGGGCGCCATGCCGCTTTACCTCAAGGACAACTCCTACGGCGAGTTCGTGTTCGACTGGGCCTGGGCGGAGGCCTTCGAGAAGGCCGGCGGACGCTACTATCCCAAGGCCGTCTGCTCGGTACCCTATACGCCCGCCACCGGACCGAGGCTGCTGGTGGCACCGGAGGCCGACCCCACTCTCGTGCGCCAGAACCTGATTCGCGGGGCCATCGAGCTGGCCCGCGAACTCGGCCTTTCCTCCGTACACTGGCTGTTCCCGGATGTCACCGACACCGATGCGCTGGAGGCCGAGGGCCTGCTGCTGCGGCTGGGCGTGCAGTTCCACTGGACCAACGCCGGCTACGCGAACTTCGACGATTTCCTTGCCACGCTGTCGGCGAAGAAGCGCAAGAACATCCGCCAGACCCGGCGCCGCGTGTTCGCGGCCGGCTTCCGCTTCCGCGTCGTTCATGGCGACGAGGCCAGCGAACAGGACCTGCAACTCGCCACCGACTTCTATACCGAGACCTTCGATCGCAAGTGGGGCACGGCCACGCTCAACCTCGCCTTCTTTCGCGAAGTCGCCCGCAACCTGGGCCGCGGGCTGGTGCTCATCTTCGCCGAGCATTCGGGCCGCACGGTTGCGGGCGCCATCCTGTTTCGCAACGAGCGCGCCCTCTATGGCCGGCACTGGGGCACCCAGGTCGAGGCCGACGGCCTGCACTTCGAGACCTGTTATCACCAGGGCATCGAGTACGCCATCCGCGAGGGGCTGGCGCTGTTCGAGCCGGGTGCGCAGGGCGAGCACAAGATCAGCCGCGGCTTTCTGCCCACGCCCACCTGGTCCGCCCACTGGCTCGCGGACAGGGCCTTTCGCAACGCGGTGGCGGACTTCCTGCAACGGGAACAGCGTGCGGTGGCCGACTACTGGCGCACGCTGAACGAGCACCTGCCCTACCGCGCCGACGCCCTGCCCCCGCCGCCCGCCCATGTACGGCCGGTCGAAAGCTGACGCCATGCTCAGCGGACAGGCCCCCTTCTGGCTCGACCCGCGGGATCCGGATGCGCCCTTCCCGCCGGTCGCCCTGGCCCTGCGCGATCCGGACGGGCTGCTGGCGGTGGGCGGCGACCTGTCGCCCCGGCGGCTGATCAATGCCTATCGGCAGGGCATCTTTCCCTGGTACAGCGAGGGCCAGCCCATTCTGTGGTGGAGTCCGGACCCGCGCATGGTGCTGGAACCGTCCCGACTCCAGCTCTCGCGCAGCCTGCGCAAGACCCTGCGCCGCGCACCCTACCGGATAACCTTCGATCGGGACTTCGCCGGCGTCATCGACGGCTGTGCCGCCCCGCGCCGCGACGGCGAAGGTACCTGGATCACGCCCGAGATGCGCGCCGCCTACCTGCGACTGCACGAACTGGGCTACGCCCACTCCGCCGAGGCCTGGGCGGGCGAGGACCTGGTCGGCGGACTCTATGGCGTCGCCATCGGCCGCATGTTCTTCGGCGAGTCCATGTTTGCCCGCGCCACCGATGCCTCCAAGATCGCCTTCGTGCATCTGGTCCGGCAACTCGAGGCCTGGGACTTCGGCCTGATCGACTGCCAGGTGGAAACCGGCCACCTGGCCCGTTTCGGTGCCGTTACGCTGCCCCGCGCCGAGTTCATCAGGCGCATGCAGCCGCTGCTCGCCCAGCCGCCGGTTCCCGCGCCCTGGACACCGATGCTCGGCCGCTCTGCGGACCCGGCATAGCGCGGATGGGCGCGCACCATGGGATTGCTACAATATCAACAGCCTGCCGGCCTCGGAGCGATCCATGAACGCACCCCGCACCATCACCCTGTTCCGCAGCCCGGCACGGCCATGCAGCTACCTGCCCGGCCGCGAGGCGGTCAACGAATGGGCGGACCCGGCGGCGGTCGATGCCCGTGTCTATGACCGCCTGATCGAGCTCGGCTTTCGCCGCAGCGGCAGCCACGTCTACCGGCCGGGCTGTTCCGACTGTGCCCGCTGTATCTCGATGCGCGTGGACGTGCAGCGATTCCGTCCCGCACGCCGCGACCGGCGCTGCCTGAACGCCAACGCCGACCTGTCCCTGCACTGGGCCGAACCCGGGTATTCGGCAGCCCACTTCGCGCTTTACCGCCGCTACCTCGCCGCCCGCCATCCGCACGGCGGCATGGACAACCCCACGCCGGAGGGCTTCCGCCAGTTTCTCATCGGCGACTGGAGCCGCACCCGTTTCCTGGAAATGCGCCGTGACGGAAAACTGCTGGCGGTGGCGGTCACCGACGAGGTCCGCGACGGCCTTTCGGCGGTCTACAGCTTCTTCGATCCCGACGAGTCCCGGCGGGGATTGGGCAACTTCGCTGTGCTGAGCCAGATCCGATTAGCGTGCGAAGCCGGCCTGCGCTGGCTGTACCTCGGCTACTGGATTGAATCATCGAGCAAAATGGCCTACAAGGGGCGATTCCGTCCGGCCGAGGGTTTCATCGAGGGCCACTGGCGGCCGCTGCCCTGAACCGGTTGGCACGAAACGTGGTTCCCCTTTGGGTCACAGGGTCGGACGGACCCGAGGAGACCCCCATGCTGAGCGCCATCTTCCGCCTCGCCGAGGACTTCGAGCGCAGTCACGCCGTGCGCCCCAATCTGCTCTACCTGCATCCCCGGCACCTGCGCGCCCTGCGCACCCACTTCGCCGGCCCCGACGCTGCCGCCGAGATCGTCGGCTGGCTGCGCATGGACCTGGTGGTGGACAGCGCAGTGATCCATCCGCACGTGGCCTGGTCACCGCTGATCGAACGCGAGGCGGGCTGAAAAAGCGGATTCCGCTCGCCGACCCGAGCCGGTATAATGCGCGCTCCCTCAAGCGCTCGCAGACAGGTCAATGGCGAAGGAAGATCTCATAGAAATGGAAGGCAAGGTCATCGAGACCCTGCCCAACACCATGTTTCGTGTCGAACTGGAGAACGGGCACGTGGTCACGGCCCACATTTCCGGCAAGATGCGCAAGCACTACATCCGCATCCTCAAGGGTGACAAGGTCACCGTGCAGCTCACCCCCTACGATCTGAGCAAGGGTCGCATCGTCTACCGTTCGCGCTGATGCCCCTGCGGCCGCGGGCACAGCGCCCGTAGCCGGCCCGCCTCAGGCCTTCTCGGCCGCTTCCGGAATCTCGATCGCCAGGTCGTCGCCCTCGAGGCGCACGCGCACATGCCCGCCGTGGGTCAGGCGGCCGAACAGCAGCTCGTCGGCCAGCGGCTTCTTGATGTGCTCCTGCACCACCCGCGCCATCGGCCGTGCACCCATCTTCGGATCATAGCCCCTCTCGGCCAGCCACAGCCGCGCCTCGTCGTCGACCTCGAGGGTCACGCCGCGCTCGTGCAGTTGCGCCTCCAGCTCGAAGACGAACTTGTTCACCACCTGGGCGATGACAGTGGCGTCGAGCTGGCCGAACTGGATGACGGCATCCAGGCGGTTGCGGAACTCCGGCGTGAACAGGCGTCGGATGGCCTCCATGCCGTCGGGGGCATGGTCCTGCTGCATGAAGCCGATCGACGGCCGGTCCATCTCCTGGGCCCCGGCGTTGGTGGTCATCACCAGGATGACATTGCGGAAGTCGGCCTTGCGGCCGTTGTTGTCGGTGAGCGTGCCGTGGTCCATCACCTGCAGCAGCAGGTTGAAGACCTCAGGATGGGCCTTCTCGATCTCGTCGAGCAGCACCACGGCATGCGGGTGCTTGATGACTGCCTCGGTCAGCAGACCGCCCTGGTCGAAGCCGACATAGCCCGGCGGCGCGCCGATCAGCCGCGACACCGTATGCCGCTCCATGTATTCGGACATGTCGAAGCGGATCAGCTCGACGCCCATGTGCAGGGCGAGCTGACGGGTGACCTCGGTCTTGCCCACGCCGGTGGGACCGGCGAACAGGAAGGAGCCCACCGGCTTCTGTTCCTGGCCCAGGCCTGAGCGCGACATCTTGATGGCTGCGGCCAGGGCGTCGATGGCGGCATCCTGACCGAAGATGACCAGCTTGAGATCTCGCGCCAGGTTGCGCAGCTTGTCCTTGTCGCTGCTGGACACGCTCTTGGGCGGAATGCGCGCGATCCTGGATACGATGCGCTCGATGTCGCCGGTGCCGATGGTCTTCTTGCGCTTGGAGGCCGGCTGCAGGCGCAGGCTGGCGCCGGCCTCGTCGATGACGTCGATGGCCTTGTCGGGCAGGTGCCGGTCGTTGATATAGCGGTCCGACAGCTCGGCGGCGACGCGCAGGGCCTTGGCCGAGTAACGGACATTGTGGTGTTCCTCGAACACCGACTTCAGGCCCTTGAGGATCTGCACCGTCTCCTCGACGGTCGGCTCGCGCACGTCGATCTTCTGGAACCGCCGCGCCAGCGCGCGGTCCTTCTCGAAGATGCCGCGATACTCCTGGTAGGTGGTGGAGCCGATGCACTTGAGTTCGCCGGAGGCCAGCATCGGCTTGATGAGATTGGAGGCATCCATCACCCCGCCCGAGGCCGCGCCTGCGCCGATGATGGTATGGATCTCGTCGATGAAGAGGATGGCGCCGGGCTCCTTCCTGAGTTGGCCCAGTACCGCCTTGAGACGCTTCTCGAAGTCGCCACGGTACTTGGTGCCGGCCACCAGTGCGCCCAGATCCAGCGAGTAGATGGTGGCATCCGCCAGCACCTCGGGCACCTCGCCGTCGACGATCATGCGCGCCAGGCCCTCGGCCAGCGCCGTCTTGCCGACACCGGCCTCACCGACGAACAGCGGGTTGTTCTTGCGCCGCCGGCACAGGATCTGCACGGTGCGCTCGATCTCCTCGCGGCGGCCGATCAGCGGATCGATCTTGCCCTGGCGGGCCATCTCGTTGAGGTTGGTCGCGAAGCTGTCCAGCGGATTGTTCTTCTCCTGCGCGTCGCCGCCCCCCCTCTCCTCGCTGTCGGTGGAAATCTCTTCCTGCTGTTCGCCACCGACCTTGGAGATACCATGGGAAATGTAGTTCACCACGTCGAGCCGGGTCACACTGTGCTTGTTCAGGAAGTAGACGGCCTGTGATTCCTGCTCGCTGTAGATGGCCACCAGCACGTTGGCGCCGGTCACTTCCTTCTTGCCCGAGGACTGGACATGGAACACCGCCCGTTGCAGCACGCGCTGGAAACCCAGTGTGGGCTGGGTCTCGCGGCTGTCGTCGGGGGGCAGCATGGGCGTGGTTTCGTCGAGGAAGGTCTGCAAGTCCCGCTTGAGCGCCTCGAGATCGGCGCCGCAGGCCCGCAGCACCTCGGCAGCCGCGGGATTGTCGAGCAGCGCCAGCAGCAGATGCTCGACCGTCATGAATTCGTGACGCTTGTCGCGGGCTTCCTTGAAGGCCAGATTCAGCGTGAATTCAAGCTCTTTGCTCAACATGGCTTAATCACCTCTGTGCCCTACCCTAAGCCTGCTCCATGGTGCAGAGCAAGGGATGCTGATGTTGCCTTGAATAATCATTAACTTGCGCCACCTTGGTCTCGGCGATCTCGTGGGTATAGACGCCGCAGACCCCCTTGCCCCGCGTATGGACGTGCAACATGATCCGCGTCGCCTGCTCGCGATTCATGCCGAAGAACAGCTCCAGGACCTCCACCACGAATTCCATCGGGGTGTAGTCGTCGTTCAACAAAACAACCTTGAAAAGCGGGGGTTCCTTGAGCTTCGGCTTGTCCTCCTGGACCGCGAGCCCGGAATCGGAACCGCCATTGGTCTTGCGTTCGCTCATGAATCCGATTCTAACCGAAAGCCGCGCCTCCCGGTCCATTTCCGGGCACGGCGTCGGGATTCCCGTGCAATCGCTTCGGGCTCGCCCACGGTCCTTTGACGCGGTCGCTCCCCCGCGGTTCCCTGCAGGATTCGTTCCGACAGCATGCCCCGCTGCGCCGCTTACTTGACTATATTAGTAAGTTGGCGGAAAGTTGGATGCGAGAAGCGCACCCATGCGCTCAGGAGGAGTCGCATGACAGGGGGAACCCGGTCATGCGGAACGGCACGACGAAGAAGAAGCGGTCAATTCAACCGCAAGCGAGGAAAGAGGGATGACATCGATGGCAAGCGGTACGGTGAAATGGTTCAGCAACGCCAAGGGGTACGGGTTCATTGAGCCGGACGGGGGCGGTGAGGACATCTTCGCGCACTTTTCCGCGATCGAGGCCGAAGGCTATCGGACCCTGAAGGAAGGCCAGAAGGTCGAGTTCGAGATCAGCGAGGGTCCCAAGGGCCTCCACGCGACCAGGATTCGCACCACCGACAGCTGAACGCTCGCCGCCGGGACGAGAACCCCGTCACGGCGGTGTTCGCCCCCTTCGACCCCGGACACCCGGGGTCGCGTGCCGGGTCACATGTTTGCGATCACCGCGTCGCCGAACGCGCTGCTGCCCAGTTCAGTGGCTCCGGCCAGCGCCCTTGCCAGGTCACCGGTGACCGTCCCGGCGGCGATCGCGCCCGCCACGCCCCGCACCACGCAATCGGCAGCCGCCTGCCAGCCCAGGTGCCGCAGCATCATCTCCGCGGACAGGATCAGCGAACTCGGATTGGCTCTGTCCTGACCGGCAATGTCGGGCGCCGTACCATGGGTGGCCTCGAATACGGCCACCTCGTCTGACAGGTTGGCCCCCGGCGAGATGCCGATGCCACCGACCTGCGCGGCGGCTGCGTCCGAAATGTAGTCGCCGTTCAGGTTCAGCGTGGCAATCACATCGCAATCCTCGGGCTGCAACAGGATCTTCTGCAGGAAGGCGTCCGCGATCACGTCCAGCACCTCGATCGTTCGCCCGGTACGCGGATTGGTGAAGACGTGACGGCCGTTGTCACCCGGTTTCGCTCCGAACTCGCGCTCCGCCAGCGCGTAGCCCCAGGCCTTGAAGCCGCCCTCCGTGAATTTCATGATGTTGCCCTTGTGCACCAGGGTCACAGAGCGGCGGTCCTCGTCGATCGCGTACCGCAGGGCCTTGCGCACCAGCCGTTCCGTCCCCTCGCGTGACACCGGCTTGATGCCGATGGCCGAACTCTCCGGAAAGCGGATGCCTTCGACCCCCAGTTCCTCGCGCAGGAAGCGGATCAGTTTGCGTGCCTCGTCGCTGCCGGCCGGCCACTCGATGCCGGCATAGATGTCCTCCGAGTTCTCGCGGAAGATCACCATGTCGGTCTTCTGCGGCTCCCGCAGGGGGCTGGGGGTGCCAGGGTAATAGCGCACCGGCCGCAGACAGACATAGAGGTCGAGCTGCTGGCGCAGGGCGACATTGAGCGAGCGGATACCACCACCGACGGGAGTCATCAGTGGTCCCTTGATGGCCACACGGAAGTCGCGCACGGCCTGCACCGTTTCTCCGGGTAGCCAGGTATCGGCGCCATACAACCGGTTGGCCTTCTCGCCGGCGAAGATCTCCATCCAGGCGATGCGGCGGCCGTCGCCGTAGGCCCGTTCGACTGCGGCATCCACCACCCTGCGCATGACGGGGGTGATGTCGACCCCGATGCCGTCGCCCTCGATGAAGGGGACGATGGGCCGGTCGGGAACAGTCAGCGAATGGTCCGCGTTGACGGTGATCCTTTCGCCCTGTTCGGGTACCCGTATGTGCCGATAGTCCATGTGCCGCCGCGCCCTGCCAGTGAAAAACAGCGGCCGATTGTAGCATCGGGGCGCTAGCCCGCATATTGCATTAGGGCGGATTTTCGCTCGGCCTCGGGGAGGGCTGGCGCCGAAATCGGATCCCGGCAGCCAGACAGGAAAAAGGGCCCCGAAGGGCCCTTTTCCATCACTGATGCCTGCTCGTGAAGAGCGGAATCAGATCTCGCCGCCGGCAGCCTCGATCAGGGCTTCCTCGATGGCGTTCGGTGCACACATGATGTTGAAGAAGGTGGCACCGGTGTCGCTCTGGATCATCGGCAGATGCGGCCAGCTGATGGCGATGCGGAAACGGGCATACAGGGCATACACGTTGCCATCCTCGTCCACCAGGATCTCATAGGGCAGATGACCGGTGGAACGCAGCTGGTCACGGTCGACACGGCTCATGATGTATTCGTCGCCGGAGCAACCCTCGGTCAGCGCGACACCGAACACGGTTTCCTTCTTGCCCGGAATGTCGATGCGATAGACCTTGTGGGCGCCGCCCTTGCCCTGCGCCAGGCCCTGCTCGACGGCAGCGATGGCCTCCTCGTAGCTGTCGTATTCAGCCAGCTCGCTGGGATCGTCGAAGTACTCCATGCCGAACATGTAGTGATACTTGCGGAGATCCTTGGCGGTCAGCTCCTTCTCGCCGGTGCCGAATTCCTTCTGCTTGCCGAGCGCGCCCTCGAGCTTGCTCAGCGCAGCCTGCAGGTCGGCCTGGTCCTCCAGCCGGTAGGCGTTGCCGTAGTACAGCGGATTGGTGTAGGACACCTGGATCTCGTCGCCCACCTTGGTCAGGGTGACGCGCTGCGCTGCGGCGTAACCGCCGTTCTCGGAGCTGGCGGCGGCACGCTTGAGCTCATCGCTGGTGATAGCGATGACCAGGGCGCCGTCATAGGGCTCGTAGGAACCGGCGATCTCGAAGCCGGCTGCGGTAATCTTCTGCTTGACGTCCTCGGCGACGGCACTCATGTCACCGGAGGTGGTGAACGCCAGAACGAAGGGCTTGAGGGCCTGCTCGGCCAGGGCGGCACCGGTTGCCGTGGCAAACAGGGCGCAGGCAACCACAAGCTTGCGGAACAATGCGATCATGATGTCTCCTCCAACATGCTGAAGTGTTTCTTGTTTGGTGGCCCGTGGAGCCAAGCCCCCGGAACCGTTCTCTTGCCCCGTGTCCGCGGTGTCCGTCGACGGGGCCGCAGTCACGATGCCATGTGGCATAGTTATTACCGGCGGCCGCTGCAAAGTCAAGGCAAAAAGACAAAAAATCGTCACGCACCGGCATTTATCTCTGCAACCTAATGATTTTTCGGTATCATCAGCGTTTCCTTATATTGAAAACCCTGGTCGAAAACGGTGTCTGAACAGGTCTGGAAACCCCGGGTTACCGTCGCCGCCGTCATCGAGCGCGACGGCCGTCACCTGCTGGTGCGCGAAACCGTGCGGGGGCAGCCGCGCCTCAACCAGCCGGCCGGTCACCTGGAACCCGGCGAGTCGCTGCTGGAGGCCGTGGTGCGCGAGGTGCACGAAGAAACCGCGCGTCCCTTCACGCCCACGGCTCTGGTCGGCATCTATCTGTGGCGCGCCGCTCCCGGTCATGACACCTTCCTCCGCGTGACCTTCGCCGGCCAGGTCGGCGAGCCGTTGCCCGGCCTGGCACTGGATCCGGACATCGATGACACCGAGTGGCTCGGCATTGCGGAAATCGAGGCTCGCGCCGACGAATGCCGCAGCCCGCTGGTACTCACCGCCATCCGCGATCACGCCACCGGTCAGGCGTACCCGCTGGCACTGCTCAAGACCCTGCTGGACACAGCCACCGCATGAGGACCGCCACCGTGACCGCCCTGCTCGCCTGTGCCAGCCTGCCCCTGGCCGCGGCGCCGTTCGTGCGCGACGACATCATCACCCGGCCGACACCGGAGGCATTCAGTGTCTGCCAGGACCAGGGCTGTCGCACCCTCAGCACCCAGTCCCTGGACGACGGCCAGTGGCAAACCGTGCGCGAGCTGTTCGGCCGGCCAGGGGACGCCGCTGCGGAACGACGCGCCATCGCGCGCGTGATCGCGCGCATGGAACAGTGGATGGGCGAACGCACTGGCACCGACGCCGACCGGCCCGGGACCTTCGCCGGCCTCGGCCGCGCGGGGCAGATGGACTGCATCGACGAGGCCACCAATACGACCACCTACCTGCGGCTGCTGGAAGGCACCGGCCTGCTCGTCCATCACCGGGTGCGCGACCCGGCGACCCGCATCAACCTGCTGGCCTGGCCCCACACCACGGCGGTCATCGAGGACAGCCAGGGCCGGCGCTTCGCGGTGGACAGCTGGTTCGAGGCCAACGGCGAGCCGCCGCATATCGTGCCCCTGGAGCAGTGGCGGCGCGGATGGAAACCAGGGCGACCATGAGCGAACGTATCATGGTGGGGCTGTCGGGGGGCGTCGATTCGGCGGTGGCCGCCCTGCGGCTGCTGGAACAGGGTCACCAGGTCGAGGCCCTGTTCATGAAGAACTGGGACGAGGACGACGCCGCCGGCCATTGCCCGGCGGCCGAGGACCTGGCCGATGCCGAGGCGGTCGCGGACCGGCTCGGCATCCGCCTGCACCGGATCAACTTCTCCGCCGAGTACTGGGATCGCGTGTTCGAACACTTCCTGCGCGAGTACCGCGCAGGACGCACCCCGAATCCCGATGTGCTCTGCAACCGCGAGATCAAGTTCCGCGCCTTCCTCGATCACGCGCTCGCGCAAGGTGCCCAGGCCATCGCCACCGGCCACTACGCCCGCATCGGCGGCACGCCCGCCGCCCCGGCGCTGCTCAAGGGACTCGACCCCGCGAAGGACCAGAGCTATTTCCTGCATCTGCTGAACCGCGCCCAGCTCGCCCGCAGCCGCTTCCCGCTGGGTGAACTGGAAAAGACCGAGGTCCGTCGCATCGCCGAACGGGCCGGCTTTCCCAATGCCCGCAAGAAGGACAGCACCGGCATCTGTTTCATCGGGGAACGCCGCTTTGCCGAATTCCTCTCCCGCTACCTGCCCGCGCAGCCGGGCGAGATCTGCACACCGGAAGGCCGCGTGCTGGGCGAGCACCGCGGTCTCATGTACCACACCATCGGCCAGCGTCAGGGTCTGGGCATCGGTGGCCTGCGCGACGCCGGAGGCGAGCCCTGGTACGTCGCCGCCAAGGACCTGGAACACAACCGACTGATCGTGGTACAGGGCGGCGACCACCCCTGGCTCCATGCCCGTGAACTGCTGTTCGAAAACCTGCACTGGATCGATGACGGGCCGCCGGATGCCCCCTTCCCCTGCCAGGCCCGCATTCGCTATCGCCAGTCCGACCAGGCCTGCCGCATCGAGCCGCTGGACGACGGCCGCTGGCGCGCCCGTTTCGAACAGCCGCAGCGCGCCATCACCCCGGGCCAGGCCATCGTGCTCTACGAGGGCGAACGCTGCCTCGGCGGCGGCACCATCCTCGGCGCGGCGGACGGCCCGGTCGCCGAGGCCGGACTTTCCGTGGCCGTATCCGATGCGGTAGGCTCGGCGCCCTGAGCCGTTCCGGGAAATCCCCATGAGCCGTACCGTCGCCGACCGCTGCCTTGCCCTCGCCGGAATCTTCCAGGCAGTGGAGGCCGTGCATGAAGTGGCGCAGTCCGGTACCGTGCCACCGGAGCGGATCCGTCCCCTGCTCGACAGCCTGTTCGTCATCGACGCCGAAAGCACTGCAGAGGTCTACGGTGGCGTCTCCGGCCTGCAGCCGGGCCTGAGCGCGGTGGTGGCACGCCTTTCTGGCAACACCGGCCGCGAGGGCCTGGCCGTCACCCGGCACGTGATCACCCTGATCCACCTCGCCGGCAAGCTGCGGCACCGCCCGGAACTCGTGGAAACACTGCGCGATGGCATCGAGGCCGCCCGCGGCCAGCTCGCCTATTTCGGCGACGTGACCCATGAGACGGTGCTCGCGGCACTGGCGACGCTGTACCAGAAAACGGTCAGCACCCTGAGCCCCCGCGTCATGGTCCAGGGGGACCCGGCCGTCCTCGCCCGGCCCGAGCACCAGAACCTGATCCGCGCCCTGCTGCTGGCCGGGATCCGCTCCGCCATCCTCTGGCACCAGTCCGGCGGCCGGCGCTGGCAGCTGCTGCTGCGCCGTCGCGCCTTCCAGGAGGCCGCCGACTCGCTGCTGGCCACGGTCGCCTGAGCGCAGGCCACTGATTTTCTGCCGATCACCGGGACAGATCGTGAAACCCGGCGCCAAATCCGACATAATCGCGCGCTGGCATTTCCAACCCACCCGGGGCCCCGGGTCTTCCGAGAACATCAGGAGCACGCATGTCCAACAGCTTTGCCGCCCGCGGTGACCTTCAGGTCGCCGACCGCAGCTACGAGATCTTCCGCCTGTCCGCACTGGAATCCGAGTACCGGGTATCCCGCCTGCCCTACTCGCTCAAGGTGCTGCTGGAAAACCTGCTCCGCTTCGAGGACGGTCGCACCGTCACCGCCGACGACGTGCGGGCACTGGCCCAGTGGGACCCCAAGGCCGAGCCCAGCCGCGAGATCGCCTTCCGACCCGCCCGGGTGCTGATGCAGGACTTCACCGGCGTGCCCGCCGTGGTCGACCTGGCCGCCATGCGCGACGCCATGCAGGATCTCGGCGGCGACCCGGAGAAGATCAATCCGCTGCAGCCGGCAGAGCTGGTCATCGACCACTCGGTGCAGATCGACGCCTTCGGCCGCAAGGACGCCATGGATCTCAACGCGACACTGGAATACCAGCGCAATCGCGAGCGCTATGCCTTTCTCAAGTGGGGGCAGAAGGCCTTCTCCAATTTCAAGGTGGTACCGCCCGACACCGGCATCGTGCACCAGGTCAATCTCGAATACCTGGCCCGGGCCGTGTTCGCGCAGACACGTGACGGCGTCACCGAGGCCTATCCCGACACCCTGGTCGGCACCGATTCCCACACCACCATGATCAACGGTCTGGGCGTGCTGGGCTGGGGCGTGGGCGGCATCGAGGCCGAGGCGGCCATGCTTGGCCAGCCGGTGTCGATGCTGATCCCGCAGGTGGTCGGCTTCAAGCTCACCGGCGCGCTGCCCGAGGGTGCGACCGCCACCGACCTGGTGCTGACGGTGGTGGAAATGCTCCGGCAGCACGGCGTGGTGGGCAAGTTCGTCGAGTTCTTCGGTGACGGCCTAGAGCACCTCTCTCTGGCCGACCGCGCCACCCTGGCCAACATGGCCCCCGAGTATGGCGCGACCTGCGGCATCTTCCCCATCGACGACGAGACCCTGAACTACCTGCGCCTGTCCGGCCGCGACGAGGCCCAGATTGCGCTGGTGGAAGCCTATGCCCGCGAGCAGGGCCTGTTCCGCCTCCCCGGCCAGCCCGATGCCGAGTACTCGAGCGTGGTGGAGCTGGACATGGGCACCGTGGAGCCGAGCATCGCCGGCCCCAAGCGGCCGCAGGACCGGGTGCCGCTGCGCGAGAGCAAGTCCCGCTTCCGCGAGGCGCTGGCGGCGCTGAAGCAGGAACGCAACATCCAGAGCCGGCCGGCAACCACCGAGATCGGCGGCGAACAGGTCACGCTCGACGACGGCGCCGTGGTCATCGCCTCCATCACCTCCTGCACCAACACCTCCAATCCGGGGGTGATGCTGGGCGCGGGACTGGTGGCGCGCAAGGCCCACGAGCGCGGCCTGAAGGTGCAGCCCTGGGTGAAGACCTCGCTGGCGCCGGGATCGCGCGTGGTCACCGAATACCTGGAACAGGCAGGGCTGATGGACGACCTGGAGGCGCTGGGCTTCCATGTGGTCGGGTATGGCTGCGCCACCTGCATCGGCAACTCCGGCCCCCTGCCCGAGCCGGTATCGAAGGCCATCTCCGAGGGCAACCTGTCGGCCTGCTCGGTGCTCTCCGGCAACCGCAACTTCGAGGGCCGGGTGCACGCCGAGGTGCGCATGAACTACCTGGCGTCGCCGCCGCTGGTGGTCGCCTACGCCATTGCCGGACGCATGGACATCGACCTGTTCAATGAACCACTGGGCCAGGACGCCGAGGGCCGCGATGTCTATCTCCGCGACATCTGGCCCAGCCAGAAGGAGATCAACGAGACCATCGAGGCCAGCGTCAACCGCGAGGAATTCACCGAGGCCTACCGCGAGGTCTACAAGGGCGAGAAACGCTGGCTGGAACTGGCCTCGCCCGAAGGCCAGCGCTTCCGGTGGGATCCCGCATCGACCTACATCCGCAAGCCGCCCTACTTCGAGGGCATGGGCCGCGAGCCGGGCGAAGTCAGCGACATCCGCGGCGCGCGTGTGCTCGCGCTGCTGGGCGACTCCGTCACCACCGACCACATCTCCCCCGCCGGCGCCATCAAGCCCGACAGCCCGGCCGGGAAATACCTGCTGGAGCACGGCGTCAAGCCCGAGGACTTCAATTCGCTGGGCTCACGGCGCGGCAACCACGAGGTGATGATGCGCGGTACCTTCGCCAACATCCGCCTGCGCAACCTGCTGGCACCTGGCACCGAGGGTGGCGTGACCCTGCACCTCCCCGACGGCGAGCAGATGTCCATCTATGATGCGGCCATGAAGTACCGCGACGAGGGCGTACCGCTGGTGGTGATCGCGGGCAAGGAATACGGCTCCGGCTCCTCGCGCGACTGGGCCGCCAAGGGCCCGCGCCTGCTGGGCGTGCGTGCGGTGATCGCGGAAAGCTACGAGCGCATCCATCGCACCAACCTGGTGTGCATGGGTGTGCTGCCGCTGCAGTTCCGCGACGGCGAGAACGCCGAATCGCTGGGGCTCAGTGGCCGCGAGGTCTATCATGTCGAAGGCCTGGGCGACGGCTCCGCAGACAGCGTCACCGTGCGCGCAGTCGCCGACGACGGCAGCGAAAGGCGCTTCGAGGCCCGGGTGCGCATCGATACCCCGCAGGAAGTCGAGTACTACCGCCACGGCGGCATCCTGCAGTACGTCCTGCGCCAGCTGGCAAGCTGAACAGTGTTCCGAAAACCGAAGAGCGCCACGAAAGGCACGGAAGACACGGACAATACAAGGGGAGGGCGACTCGCCGGGAAGCGAATCGCAGTGGCTTGAGCCTCCCGATGACAGGGACGGGATCACGCGTTGCATTCGCACCCGGGATCCAAGCAGGGATGCGACCGGATATCCGGACATGATGTATCCGTGCATTCCGTGCCTTCCGTGGCGCTCTTCAGAACCTGCACAACGGATGAAACAACGATGGACCTGACACCCCTGACCGCCGTATCGCCCGTCGACGGCCGCTATGCGAGCAGGACCGAGGCGCTGCGCCCGATCTTCAGCGAATATGGCCTGATCCGGCACCGCGTACTGGTGGAGGTGCGCTGGCTGCAGGCACTGGCCGACCACGAGGCCATTGCCGAAGTGCCGGCGCTGTCCGAACACGCCCGCCGCATCCTCGACGATATCGTGGACAAGTTCTCGGAGGAGGACGCGCGCCGGGTCAAGAACATCGAGCGCACCACCAATCACGACGTCAAGGCCGTCGAGTATTTCCTCAAGGAGAAGACCGCGGGCAACAGCGAACTCGAGGCCATCAGCGAGTTCCTGCACTTCGCCTGTACCTCCGAGGACATCAACAATCTGGCCTATGGCCTGATGCTGCGCGAGGCGCGCGGCCAGGTGCTGCTGCCGAAGATCGACGACCTCATCCATGCCGTGGTGGAACTGGCGCACCGCAATGCCGACCTGCCCATGCTGTCGCGCACTCACGGCCAGCCGGCCTCGCCCACCACCCTGGGCAAGGAGATGGCCAACGTGGCCTACCGCCTGCGCCGCCAGCGCGACCAGATCGCCGCGGTGCCCATGCTGGGGAAGATGAACGGCGCGGTGGGCAACTACAACGCCCACATGATCGCCTACCCGGAGGTCGACTGGCCGGCCCTCGCCGAACGCTTCGTCACCGATCTGGGGCTGGACTGGAATCCCTACACCATCCAGATCGAGCCGCACGACTACATGGCCGAACTGTTCGATGCCCTGTCCCGCTTCAATACGGTGCTGATCGACTTCTCCCGCGATGTCTGGGGCTACATCTCGCTGGGCTACTTCCGCCAGCGCACGGTGGCCGGCGAGGTCGGTTCCTCCACCATGCCGCACAAGGTCAATCCCATCGACTTCGAAAACGCCGAGGGCAACTTCGGCATCGCCAATGCCCTCTATGCCCATCTGGCCGCCAAGCTGCCGGTATCGCGCTGGCAGCGCGACCTGTCCGATTCCACCGTGCTGCGGAACCTGGGCGTGGGCATCGCCCACACGGTGATCGGCTACGATGCGCTGCTCAAGGGCATCAGCAAGCTGGAGGCCGATCCGGCGCGTCTGGCGCAGGACCTGGATGCCACCTGGGAGGTACTCGCCGAGGCCGTGCAGACGGTGATGCGTCGCTACGGCATCGACAAGCCCTACGAAAAGCTGAAGGAACTGACGCGCGGCAAGGGCATAGACGCGGAATCCCTGCGCGCCTTCATCGACGGCCTGGACATCCCCGAGGAAGCCCGGGACCGGCTTCACGCCCTCACCCCACACACCTACATCGGCAACGCCGTGGATCAGGCGCGCGACATCTGATCCCCGGCGCCGGCACAAGGCGTCTTGCCATGCGCCTTCGAAACGCAAGGGGCCGAAACGGCCCACTCGTCCGGATTCGGCAGGCGCTCGTCGGTGCCGGCGTGACCAGGCCGCCGGAAGCACCTAGACTCCCCTGAAACAACCGGCAACGACCGGGGAGGGGCACCATGAGCGAGGGTTTTCTTGTCGCGCGGGCGGACTGGGAGGCCGACCGCTCGGCCATCCGCCGCATCCGCGAACAGGTCTTCGTCCACGAACTTCAGGTTCCCGCGGAGCTGGAATGGGACGGGCTGGACGCCGACTGCGTGCACCTGCTGGCCTACGACATGGAGGGCCGGGCCATCGCCACTGCACGCATGCAGGCCAATGGCCACATCGGCCGCATGGCGGTGCTCGCCGAGTGGCGGGGACAGGGCGTGGGCAGCGCCCTGCTGCTGACCCTGCTGGAGCTGGCCGGCGAACACGGCCTGGAGGAGGTCTTCCTCAACGCCCAGACCCAGGCCGCGCCCTTCTATCATCGCCATGGTTTCATCGCCGAGGCCGAACCCTTCGAGGAAGGGGGCATTCCGCATCTGCGCATGTCCCGCTTCTGCGCCGATCCCGCAGCCACCAGCGCGCTGGGCGAATGATCGCACTGGCCGAGGCCGATCCGGCCGAGCTCGAGCTGGGCTACTTCGATCAGCCCCTGAGGCTGACCGATCGCAGTGACAACCAGACCGCCGTGGATCTGCTGCTGGGGCAGGCACGGCAGCGAGTCGAACTCTTCACCCCGGACATGGAACCCTGGCTGTACGACCGCGGCGAAGTGGTCGAGGCCCTCAACCGGCTGGTGCTGCGTTCCCGCCACGGCCGGGTGCGCGTACTCACCATCGATACCGAGCGCGCCATCAAGGACGGCCACCGCCTGATCGAACTGGCGCGGCGCCTGTCCAGCTACATCGAGATCCGGCGCGTGCACGAGGACTACCGCGACACCCCGGAGACCTTTCTGCTCGCCGACGACGCCGGCATGCTCCGCCGCCCGGTGTCGGGCCGCCCGGAGGGACAACTGCTGCTGCGGATTCCCATGGAAGTGCGGCAGAAGCGCGCCTGGTTCGACGAGGTCTGGGAACGGAGCACTGTCGATCCCCAGTTCAGGC
Organism: Thiohalobacter sp.; assembly: GCF_027000115.1. Taxonomy (NCBI): domain Bacteria; kingdom Pseudomonadati; phylum Pseudomonadota; class Gammaproteobacteria; order Thiohalobacterales; family Thiohalobacteraceae; genus Thiohalobacter; species Thiohalobacter sp. Next base: position 30,720 of record NZ_JALTON010000054.1, read on the forward strand.
GGCTATATTTGTAGCTATGCCTGTCCCAGCCATGCTGCTCGCGGTCTTCCTCTGCCTCCCCCTGGCCCCGTCCCTCGCCCAGGGCAGCCTGACCCTGATCGACCTCCGGCACCGGCAGGCAGAGGAAATCATCCCCATCCTTGAACCCCACCTCGACGAGGGCGAGGGCCTGAGCGGCAGCGGCAACCGGCTGGTGCTGCGCGCCTCGCCGGAGCGGGCCGCCGAGCTGCGGCAACTGATCCGGCAACTCGATACCGAACGGCGCCAGCTGCGCATCAGCGTGCGACGCGGCCGCCTCGAAAGCAGCCAGCGCGGCGAGCTGTCCGGCGGCGCCGAGGTCGAACTCGAGGAAGGCGGCAGCGCGGTGGATGCGCAACTGCGGATACTGGAGACCGCCGAAAAACGGCGCGACCGTCACACCCAGAGCCTGCTCGCGCTCGAAGGCACACCCGTGTACATCCGGGAGGGGGTCGCTTTCCCCGTGGCCACCCGGCGCCAGGTGGTCACGCCCGAGGGCCTCGTGGTCACCGACCGGGTCGAATACATGGACACCTTCGCCGGCTTTCATGCCCTCGCACGGGTTCAGGGTGACGAGGTCGTCGTTCGCATCAGCCCCTCGCGGGAACGGCTTTCGCCCGAAGGCGGGGGGCGCATCGAGCACGAGGCGCTGGTAACCGAGGTCCGCGGCCCCCTGGGAAGCTGGCTGGCCATCGCCGAAACCGGCGCGCGGCAGCGCGAGGCTGGACGCGGCATGCGGCATCGCACCCGGATCCGGGCCAGTGACGGTCAGGCGCTCTGGATCAAGGTCGAGCTGGCGCAATGAGCCGCATAGCGCTCCCGCAACCCGTACACCCGCACCGGCAAGACCGCCCGTGACGACACGCACACTGCGTTTCCGGCTGGACATTCCTGCCGACGAATACCTCTACTACTACCGAGGCACCGCGCGCGAGGTACTGGCCACCACCGAGGATGGACTGCGGGTGCGCTTCCCCGCCGGGGCGTTGCAGCCCCACGTCACCCACGACGGCATTCATGGCTGGTTCGAGATCGAGTTCGATGCCGAACACAGGTTGCGCGGACTGCATCGCGTATCGGACTGACCCCGCGCTCGCGATCCCCCGCAAAGGAATCAGTCCACCTGCTCCGGACCCACGTTGATCCCGATCGACAGCCGCAGCCGGTCACTCCGGTTGACCGTGACCTCGTGAGGCAGGTCGGGCGGGAACAGGACCATGCGTCCTGCCCGCGGTTCGATGCGTGCGGGCGGATCACCCAGCAGCAGATCGCCGGAACCCGGAGACACCTGGACATAGTAGACCGCCGACATCAGTTCATCGTCGTCATCGTGGGTATGCGGCAGCGTCCGCTGTCCGGGCTCCATGGCATTGAACCAGAAGCCCGCGCGCAACGGGAAATCGATGCCGAGCAGCGCCTGCGTCTCGCGCACGGCCAGCGCCAGCACCGCCTCGATGGCGGGCAGCCGCTGGCGCGGGACGTAGAGATTCTCGTAGCGCCCCTCCAGCCAGTGGCTGCGGCGCAGGTCCGGGGCGTCGCGCGCGGCGAGGAAGCCCGCCAGCAGGGCGCGATTGACGGCGACGTGGCCGGGCAGTTCGACCAGGCGACAAGCAGATGGAAGGAGCGCCGAATTCATCGCGCCATTGTACTATTGCATCGGTACGGAAGAAGAAGGGTCAGAGAATGGCCTCAACCACCAGCTGCAGGGACTCCGCGCCGCGCCATTCGTTGACATCCAGACGATAGACCAGCGCCAGTTCCTCGCCCGGCGCGACGGCGTGCTCCGCCTGATTGAAGGCGATCGCATCCAGGGGCTGTCCCCCCGCCTCCAGCGTCAGCTTGAGATGACGCTCGCCGACGATGCGCGACGAACGCACCCGGAAACGGCCTTCGAAGCTGGGCTCCGGGAAGCCCTGCCCCCAGGGACCGGCGCGACGCAGGGCGTGGGCCGTTTCCAGCGTAAGCTCTTCCTCGGCCAGCTCGCCATCCGTGTGCAGCACTTCGTGCAGATCGTCGGCATCCAGCCGCCGTGCGGCCTCGGCATCGAAGGCCTCGCGGAAGGCCTCGAAGGCATCTTCTCCCAGGCTCAGGCCGGCGGCCATGGCATGGCCGCCGAACTTGCGGATCAGCCCCGGGTGCCGCTTGTCGACGGCGTCCAGCGCATCGCGGATATGGAAACCGGGAATGGAACGCGCGGAACCCTTGAGTTCGCCGTTGCCGGCGTGGGCGAAGGCGACCACCGGCCGGTGCCAGGCCTCACGGACGCGGGCGGCGAGGATACCGATCACGCCCTGGTGCCAGTCGGGCCGGTACAGCGCGACCCCGGTCGGCAGCTCGCGCGCTTCGTCGAGGTGCAGGGCCTCGAGTTCGGCCAGGGCCTGGGCCTTCATGTCGGCCTCGATCTCCCGCCGCTCGCGGTTCAGCGCATCGAGCCGGCCGGCGATGTCCCGCGCCGCGCCCGGGTCATTCGCGAGCAGACACTCGATGCCCAGCGACATGTCCTCCAACCGGCCAGCGGCATTGAGCCTCGGTCCTGCGACGAACCCCAGGTCGGTGGCCACGACACGGGCCGGGTCCCGACGACCGACCTCGAGCAGGGCGAGAATGCCCGGCGCCGCCTTGCGCGCACGGATGCGGCGCAGGCCCTGTTCCACCAGGATGCGGTTGTTGCGGTCGAGCGGCACCACGTCGGCGACCGTGCCCAGCGCCACCAGGTCCAGCAGCTCGGCCAGGTTGGGTTCGGCCCGCCCCCGGCCGAACCAGCCGCGGGCACGCAGTTCGGCGCGCACACCCAGCAGCAGGTAGAAGGCGACGCCGACCCCGGCGAGGTACTTGCTGGGGAACGGATTGTCCGGCAGGTTGGGATTGACGATGGCATCGGCCGCCGGCAGCCGCGCGCCGGGCAGGTGGTGATCGGTGACAATGACCTGCATGCCGGCCGCGCGTGCCGCGTCGACGCCGGCGACACTGGCCACGCCGTTGTCCACCGTCAGCAGCAGATCGGGCGAACGCCCGGCCGCCACGGCAACGATCTCCGGCGTCAGTCCGTAGCCGAACTCGAAGCGGTTGGGCACCAGATACTCGATGCGCGCGAGCCCCAGCGCCCGCAGGCCGCGCAGACAGAGGGCAACGCTGGTGGCGCCATCGGCGTCGAAATCACCGATGACGGTCACTGCGCGATCCTCGGTAACGGCATCGGCCAGCAGCGTCACGGCACGATCGAGTCCGCCCATTTCCTCGGGCCGGAGCAGGTGCCCGAGGCCCAGATCGAGCAGCTCGCCACGATCGACGCCACGCGCCGCGTACACCCGCCGCAGCACCGGCGGCAGCGCCGCCGGCAAGGCCTCGGGATCGGCAAGCAGCGGCCGCCGTTCCACCCGCGGCGTCATGCCGCCTCTCCCAGCCATTGCGCCAGCGGCCGCGGCCGCCGCCACAGGCGCAGCGCATCAACCCGGCGAAGCAACAACTGCCGGCCGCGGCCATCCAGCAGCCGCAGCGCGCGCAGCCGGCCCCGCATCAGCGCCGACGCCAGCGGCGTGAACCACTCCCGTTCCAGCATTTCCAGCACTTCCAGCCAGTCCTCGAAGCGGCCGTAGGCCCAGGCCGCCTCCGCGTGCCCCAGCCACACCAGATGCCGCCCGCCGCCCCTGCGCGCCAGCCATTCGCGCGCATCGGCCGGCAGGTCGTGGCGCTCGATCCCGGCATGCCGCGCCCAGCCGATCCACACCGGCTCGTCGCTCCACAGGCCATCCAGTGCGCTCACCGCCGCCGCGGGACACAGCGACGCCTCGCCCCAGGCCCAGAGGCCACTGATGACGGGACGCCCGGCCGCCAGCCGCGCCTCGTTCACGGGATGCGCGAAGAACAGCATCTGGATCTCGTTCAGCAGTGCGCGCCACCCGGGATCGCTGGCCACCGGCGGCTCGCGCCCCAGCACGGCGGTCAGGGGCGGCAGGCCCGGTCCCTGCGTCTCCCGGTGGTGGAGATACCAGCGCGCCGGCCGCGCCGCCTCCAGCCGCAGGCCCTGGGGTTCGAAGTGGCGATTGAAGGCCTCGACCAGGGCCTCGGCCTCCTCCGGCTCGATGGCGAGCGTCTCCGGGCCGAACAGCAACAGCCGGTCACGATCGGCGCGCAGATGCACGGGTTCGGCACAGAGGACACCGGCAGGTGGGGCGTCGCCCAGATCGGCAAGATGGCACAACCCGGCGAGACTCGGCCCTGCGCCGGGCTCGCCGAGCCAGTCGTCGGGCAGGCGCGGCCCCCGCTCAAGCCGGCCGCGTGCCAGCCAGCGCTCGAGCACCGGCAGGCGCGTGCCGCAGCCGGCCGCCATGCCCCCGGGCCAGGGGCCCAGCAGGCCGGGGACGACCAGCGTCAGATCGGCTGCGGTGGTCACGGGCGCAGTCGCGCCCTCAGTCACTCATGTTGCCGAGGATGGCGTCGCGCACCGCATCCAGCGTGGCGTCGATGGTGACCACGCCGCCGTCCGACTCGCACTGGCGAATGGCCGTGTCCGGGTCCTTGAGGCCGTGACCGGTCAGGGTGCAGACCACAGTACTGCCCTCGGGGATCTTGCCGCTGCGGATGTCGCGCAGTGCTCCGGCCAGCGAGGTCGCCGAGGCCGGCTCGCAGAACACCCCTTCCTTGCGGGTGAGCAGCTTCTGCGCGGCCAGGATCTCCTCGTCGCTGCACTCGTCGAACCAGCCGTCGGATTCCTTCTGTGCCACCCAGGCCTTGTCCCAGGACTGGGGATGGCCGATGCGGATGGCCGTGGCCACCGTCTCCGGATTGTCGACCATGTGCCCGCGCAGGAAGGGCGCGGCGCCGGCCGCCTGGTAACCGACCATGCGCGGCCGCTCGTTGACGATGCCGTGCTCGAAGTATTCGGTGTAGCCCATCCAGTGTGCGGTGATGTTGCCGGCGTTGCCCACCGGCAGACAGTGGAAGTCGGGCGCGCGTTCCAGCTCCTCGATGATCTCGAAGGCCGCGGTCTTCTGGCCCTGCAGGCGATAGGGATTGATGGAGTTCACGATGGTCACCGGCGCCGATTCGGCGACGTCCTTGACCAGTTGCATGCCCTCGTCGAAGTTGCCGCGAATCTGCAATACCACGGCGCCGTGGATCATGGCCTGGGCCAGCTTGCCCATGGCGATCTTGCCCTCGGGAATGAGCACGAAGGCGGTGATGCCCGCGCGCGCTGCATAGGCCGCGGCCGCCGCCGAGGTATTGCCGGTGGAGGCGCAGATGATGGCCTTGCTGCCATCCTCCACCGCCTTGGTCACGGCCATGGTCATGCCACGATCCTTGAACGAGCCGGTGGGGTTGAGGCCCTCGTACTTGACGTAGATGTCCACCTCCTTGCCGAGCTCGCGCGGAATGTTGTTCAGCCGGATCAGCGGCGTGTTGCCCTCGCCGAGACTGATGATGCGCGTGTCGTCGTGAATGGGCAGACGATCGCGGTACTTCTCGATCAGTCCGGTGTAACGGGGTCGGAATGGCATGGCTGTTCCTCTGTTCGTTGTCTACGGGGATCGATGGCCACGATACCCACGGAATCCACTGAAGGGCGCCAGCAAATCATGGTGTCGCCCGGACCGTATATGAAGGAATGGAAGCCTCCCTGGATTCAGTGGATTCCGTGGCCATCCCCCCTCACGCATTCAGATGTTCCAGGCGAATGCGGGTAACGGACCCACACACGGCATCCAGTGCCTCGATCCGGCCGATGGCCTGGTTCATCTGGCCCTCGCGCACCCGGTGGGTGAGCATGATGATGGGTACTTCCGCAGCGTCGCCGACCGGCTCCTTTTGCAGGATGGCCTCGATGCTGATGCCGAGATCGCCGAGGATGCGGGTGATCTCGGCCAGCACGCCGGGGCGGTCAGCAGCGCACAGCCGCAGATAGTAGGCGGTCTCGATGTCGTCCATGCCCAGCACCGGCAGGTCGGACAGGGCGTCGGGCTGGAAGGCCAGATGCGGCACCCGGTTTTCGGGGTCTGCGGTCAGCACGCGGGTGACATCAACGATGTCGGCAACCACGGCCGAGGCCGTCGGCTCGGCACCGGCGCCGGCACCGTAATAGAGGGTGGGTCCGACGGCATCACCCTTGACCAGCACGGCGTTCATCACACCGTCGACATTGGCGATCAGCCGGCGCTCGGGGATCAGGGTCGGATGCACGCGCATCTCCACCCCGGCCTCGGTCTTGCGCGCGAAACCGAGATGCTTGATGCGATAGCCGAGCTGTTCCGCGTATTCGACATCCGCGCGGGTGATGCGCGAGATACCCTCGGTGGAGCACTTGTCGAACTGCAGCGGAATGCCGAAGGCCAGCGAGGCGAGAATGGTGAGCTTGTGCGCGGCATCGATGCCCTCGACATCGAAGGTCGGGTCGGCCTCGGCATAGCCCAGCGCCTGGGCCTCCTTCAACACCTCCTCGAAGTCACGGCCCTTGTCGCGCATTTCGGTGAGGATGAAATTGCCGGTACCGTTGATGATGCCGGCCAGCCATTCGATGCGGTTGGCGGCCAGACCCTCGCGCACCGCCTTGATGACCGGAATGCCACCACCGACCGCGGCCTCGAAGGCCACCATCACGCCCCGCTGCTGTGCGGCGGCAAAGATCTCGTTGCCGTGCATGGCAATCAGGGCCTTGTTGGCCGTGACCACATGCTTGCCGTTTTCGATGGCCTTGAGTACCAGCTCGCGCGCGGGCGAATAGCCCCCGATCAGTTCCACGACGATATCGATCGAGGGATCGTCGACCACCGCGAAGGCGTCGTCGGTGACATCGATATCGGCAATGCCGGGCAGCCGTTCCGGATCGAAGTCGCGCGCCGCGGCACGGCTGATCTCGATGCCCCGCCCCGCGCGCCGGGCGATCTCCTGTGCATTGCGGCGCAGCACGTTGAAGGTGCCGCCACCCACGGTTCCCAGGCCCAGCAGGCCCACCTTGACCGGATTCACGTTGTCTCTCCCCCACTGGCTTCCGCCAGCCTTGCGTCTTTGCGAAACATTTCCCGGATGCCGCGCACGGCCTGCCGGGTGCGATGTTCGTTCTCGATCAGGCCGAAGCGCACATGGTCGTCGCCGTAGTCACCGAAACCGATACCCGGAGACACGGCCACCTTGGCCTCGGCCAGCAGCTTCTTGGAAAATTCCAGTGACCCCAGGTGGCGGTATTGCTCCGGAATGGGTGCCCATACAAACATGGTCGCCTTGGGCTTTTCCACCTGCCAGCCAACGGAGTTGAGGCCGTCGCAAAGCACATCGCGGCGACTGCGGTACATGTCGCGGATCTCGGCCACACAGTCCTGCGGCCCTTCCAGCGCGGTGATGGCAGCGACCTGGATGGGCGTGAACATGCCGTAATCGAGATAGGACTTCATGCGCGCCAGTGCCGACACCAGTGTCTCGTTGCCGACCATGAAACCGACCCGCCAGCCCGGCATGTTGTAGCTCTTGGACAGCGAGAAGAACTCGACCGCGACATCCATGGCGCCCGGCACCTGAAGAATGGAGGGGGCCACATAGCCGTCGAACACCAGGTCGGCGTAGGCCAGGTCCTGCACCACCCAGATCTCATGCTCGCGCGCGATCGCCACCACCCGCTCGAAGAAATCCAGTTCGACGCACTGGGTGGTCGGATTGCCCGGAAAGTTGAGCACCAGCATCTTGGGCTTGGGCCAGGAGTCCTTGATCGCCTTTTCCAGCTCGACGAAGAAGTCGATGCCCTCCACCAGCGGCACGTGACGGATGTCGGCGCCGGCGATGACGAAGCCGTAGGGATGAATGGGATAGGCCGGGTTGGGCACCAGTACGGCATCGCCCGGACCCACGGTGGCCAGCGCCAGATGCGCCAGGCCTTCCTTGGAGCCGATGGTCACGATGGCATGGCGTTCCGGGTCCAGCACCACGTCGTAGCGGTTGCGGTACCAGTTGCAGATGGCACGGCGCAGGCGCGGGATGCCCCGCGAGAGCGAATAGCGGTGGGTGTCCTTGCGCTGCGCCGCCTCCACCAGCTTGTCGACGATGTGCTGGGGCGTCGGCTGGTCGGGATTGCCCATGCCGAAATCGATGATGTCCTCGCCACGCGCCCGGGCCCGGGCCTTGAGCTCGTTGACGATATTGAACACATAGGGCGGCAAGCGCTTGATTCTTGGGAATTCTTCGAACAAGTCTGGACGCTCGACTGGTGCGGTGAACGAGGCCGGGCCGGAACCCGGATCAAGCGCTGCAATTTACTGAAAACCCCCCGGGGATACAAGCGCGGACGCCGTACATTCTTGCGGAAAGCGACTGAAAATTCGGTGCTTTTGATCCATCTCCCCGATGGCCCTTTGGCCACCCGCGCACGCCTGCTAACCTTGTGCCATGCACTTCGCCGAGGATCACAACATTGGCCGTTACCGGATCCGCAGCTATCGTCCCGGCGAGCTGCGCGTGAACGAGGAAACCTACCGCAGCAGCCTGTTGCTGGGTGTCGACGCGCTGCTTACCGACTGGCCGCCGCGCTGCCTCGACGAGCTGCGACCGGAACACCTGCAAACCCTGGCCGAGTGGCAACCCGATCTGGTGCTGCTGGGCACCGGTGCCCGCCAGCGGTTTCCCGCCGCGGCACTGCTCGCCCCGCTGTACCAGGCGGGCATCGGGGTGGAGGTCATGGATACCGGCGCCGCCTGCCGCACCTACAATGTGCTGGTCGCCGAGGACCGCCGCGTGGCCGCCGCCCTGCTCATCGACTGACCCCCTCCCCGCCGGTCACCGTTCGCGCGGGCGCCACCTGTCTGTCCACGGCAGTCCCGAACAGGCAGAAGAGCGCCACGGAAGACACGGAGTGCACGGACGAAATCCGGGTGCGAGAACCCTGTGGTCAGGAGGCAGGCGGAACGGGAGGCGGCGTGCTGCTTGCGGTCGCTCGCTGCGCCATGAACGGAGAACCGACGCATGCGGCCCCATCCCGTTGGCCACGCCCAACACACATTCCGTGCACTCCGTGTCTTCCGTGGCGCTCTTCGGCTCTGGCGCTCTTCGGCCTTGCTAGCGCAACAGTGCGTCCTGGGAAAAACCCTCGCTCTCGAGGATCTCGCGCAGCCGCTTGAGCGCATCCATCTGGATCTGGCGTACCCGTTCGCGGGTCACGCCGATCTCGTTGCCGACCTCCTCCAGGGTGCAGACCTTGCGCCCGCGCAGACCGAAGCGGCGCTCCACCACGTCGCGCTGCTTGTCGTTGAGCTGCGACAGCCAGTAGTCGAGGTTCTCCTGCACGTCCGACTCGGCCAGCAGCTCGGAGGGATCGGGGTTGTTCTCGTCGGGGATGGCGTCGAGCAGGGATCGGTCCGAATCGCGACCGATGGGCGAGTCCACCGAGGCAATGCGTTCGTTCAGGCCGAGCATGCGCTTGACATCCTCGATGGGCTTGTCGAGCAGTTCGGCGATTTCCTCGGCGGTCGGTTCGTGATCCAGCTTCTGCGCCAGCTGGCGCGCGGCGCGCAGATAGACGTTGATTTCCTTGACCACGTGGATGGGCAGGCGCACGGTGCGGGTCTGGTTCATCAGGGCACGCTCGATGGTCTGCCGGATCCACCAGGTGGCATAGGTGGAGAAGCGGAAGCCCCGCTCGGGATCGAACTTCTCGACCGCACGGATGAGTCCGAGGTTGCCTTCCTCGATGAGATCGAGCAGCGCCAGGCCACGGTTGAGATAGCGCCGGGCGATCTTGACCACCAGCCGCAGGTTGGACTCGATCATGCGCTGGCGAGCGGCCTCGTCACCCCGCTGGGCGCGACGCGCATAGTAGACTTCTTCCTCGGCGGTCAACAGCGGAGAGAAACCGATCTCGCTGAGATACAGGCGGGTCGCGTCGAGATGCCTGGAAGGAATCTCCCCCGCCTCGAAGACCTGGGCCTCCTCCTCTGCCTCGATTGCCTTGTCGTCGGCATCAACCGGCCCCACCGGCACATCGGCGGGCACCGCGCCCTTGTCGACGAGCTGCTCCGGAGTCTTGCGACTGTCGGCCATCCTCACCTCCAATCCTGACACCTGTCGGCACCACCCCCCAGCGGCACCCCGCAACGCCCTGTCGCGCCCGAGCCCTCCCTAGCGCCGCGGCAGATAGCGCAGCGGATCGACCGGCTTGCCGTAACGGCGAATCTCGAAGTGCAGCATCGTCCGCCGGGTACCACTGCTGCCCATGCGTGCGATGACCTGCCCCGCCTTCACCCGGTCACCTTCCCTGACCAGGATCTCGCGGTTGTGCCCGTAGGCACTGAGATAGATCTTGTTGTGCTTGATGATGATAAGCCGCCCGTATCCGACAAGTCCACTGCCGGCGTACACCACCCGACCGGCGGCAGCCGCGCGCACCGGCGTGCCCGGGCGGCCACTGATGGCAATGCCCTTCTTGCCGGGGTGTTTCGGATCGAAACGCTTGATGATCCGGCCCTCTGCCGGCCACTGCCAGCGGGCAACGGGCGCCGAGGTGGTGGCTGGCGGGGCCTTGGCTACCGGCTTGCGGGTACTGGGCTTGGGTGCGGCAGCGGGCGGCGGGGACCTGCGCGCCGGTTCACGACTGGTTGAAGCCGATGGTGTCGGCTTGCGGGTCGCAACCGGCGCCGCCGCGCGTGCAGGCGGTTTGAGCCGCAGCCGCTGGCCGGCATAGATGGTGTAGGGTGGACCGATGCCGTTCCAGCGCGCCAGGGTCTGGTAGTCGAGATCGTGCTGGAAGGCGATCGAGAACAGGCTCTCGCCCCGGCGTACCACATGAAACCCCGTATTCGTTGTGGCCTTTGGCAGTCGTTCACCCACCGGCGCCCGCACCGCGCCGCCACAGGAAGACAGCAGAGCTGCTGCCAGCAGGCTGCACACCAGTGCAAGGAAACAGCGCAGGACAGGACCCTGGCCGGTCATGCCCATATCCTCAGTGGCGGAAAGCCAGGTAGCCGCCGACGAGCAGGATCACCATCGCCCAGCCGATGCGTTCCACCCAGTCCTGCAACTTCCGCTCCAGCCGCGAACCGCCCCAGGCAAGCAGGCCGGCGACCAGGTAGAACCGCGCCCCGCGCCCCACGGCAGAGGCCGCCACGAAGGGCAGCAGCGGCATGGCCATGGAACCCGCCGCGATGGTGAACACCTTGTAGGGGATGGGTGAGAATCCGGCCACGAACACCGCCCAGAAGCCCCACTGGTCGAACCAGGCACGCGCTTTTCCGTAAGCGGGCATGTAACCCAGATCGACCAGCCAGGGCTCGATGGCGGCCATGGCGAAATGGCCGATGAGATAGCCGAGCAGGCCGCCGATCACAGAGGCCACCGTGGTCAGGGCAGCAAAGTGCAGGGCGCGCTTCGGCTGCGCCAGGCTCATGGGCGCCAGCATCACGTCCGGCGGCACCGGGAAGAAGGAGGATTCGGCAAAGCTAAGCATCGCCAGGTAGCGCGGCGCATGCGGCGAGCGCGACCAGCGCATCACGCGCTCGTAGAGGCCGCGGAACAGGGCCATCAGCCCGCGCCCCCGAGCAGCGGCACGAAGCTCGCCGGCTCCAGGTCTTCACGTTCGCAGACATTGCCCTTGCGGGTGATGCGGGCCAGGGTCTGGCTGCCGCGCTCGCCCACCGGGATCACCATACAGCCCCCATCGGCCAGTTGCGCCAGCAGCGCGGCCGGGATCTCGGCCGGTGCAGCGGTGACCACGATGGCATCGAACGGCCCCTGCGTCTCCCAGCCCCAGCTGCCGTCGCTGTGCTTGACGCGGATGTTGCGCAGACCCAGCTGGCGGAAGCGCGCGCGCACCTGCCGCACCAGGGCGTCGATGCGCTCCACCGTGCACACCTCGTCCACCAGCAGTGACAGCACCGCGGCCTGGTAGCCGGAACCGGTGCCGACCTCCAGCACCTTGCGCGGCGCGCAGGCCAGCACTGCCTCGGTCATCCGCGCCACCGTGTAGGGCTGGGAGATGGTCTGGCCGAAGCCGATGGGCAACGCGGTGTCCTCGTAGGCGCGACTGGCCAGTGCCTCGTCCACGAACAGGTGGCGCGGCAGCTTGCCCATCACCTCCAGCACCCGCGCGTCGCCGATGCCCTGCTCGCGCAGCCGCTGCACCATGCGGTCACGGGTACGCTGGGAGGTCATGCCGATGCCGGACAGACGCGAATGCATGGGTTCAGTCCGTGGGCAGCCAGTCCGCCACCGTGGGGATGGCGTCGTGACGGGTGAGGTCGACGTGGATGGGGGTCACCGAGACGAAACCGTTGCGCACAGCGTGGAAGTCCGTGCCCTCGCCCGCATCCTGCTCGGCGCCTGCCGGCCCCACCCAGTAGATGTCGCGACCGCGCGGATCGGTCATGCGGATCACCGGTTCCGACTTGTGCCGATGACCCAGCCGGGTCGCCCGCAGGCCCGCGATCTCCTCCCAGGGCAGGTCGGGGATGTTGACGTTGAGGATGGTATCCGGCGGCAGCGGCACCGCCCGCAGGCGCTCGACAAGGATGCGTGCCACCCGCCCGCCGGTATCGAAGTGTCGCGGCTGGGCGGCCACCATGGACAGGGCGATCGCCGGCAGGCCCAGGAAGCGCCCCTCCATGGCCGCGGCCACGGTGCCCGAGTAGAGCACGTCGTCACCCAGGTTGGCGCCGGCATTGATGCCCGACACCACCATGTCCGGCTCCTCGTCGAGCAGGCCGGTGATGGCCAGATGCACGCAATCGGTCGGCGTGCCGTCGACGCGGATGAAATCGTCCGGCATCTCGGTGGCGCGGATGGGGTTGTCCAGGGTGAGGGAGTTGCTGGCCCCGCTGCGATCCCGGTCCGGGGCGACCACCGTGACCCGGCCGATCTGGCCAAGCGACTGGGCGAGCATGCGAATGCCGGGGGCCTGGTAGCCGTCGTCGTTGCTGATCAGGATGTGCATGCGGTTCGGTTTCAACTGCCTCAGGGCATCACTATACTGGAAGCCGCAATCAGGCCCTAGCCCGGAGCCCCGCGTGGCCAAGGACAAACCCCAGCAGACATCAGGAATCAGCGGCGAGGACGCCCGCCTGTTCCGCGAGGCCATGCGCGACATCCGGCCGCTGGAGCACGACCGCGTGCTGTCCCGGCCCCCGCCGCCGCGTCCGCGGCCGAGGTTCCGCGAGCGCGACGAGGCCGAGGTGATGCGGGACCTGCTCTCCGACGCCTTCGACCCGGCCGACCTGGAGACCGGTGAGGAACTCCTGTTCGTGCGCGCCGGCATCCAGAAACAGCTGCTGCGCAAGCTGCGCCGCGGACAGTTCGCCATCGGCGGCGAATGCGACCTGCACGGTCTGACCGTACCCGAGGCACGCAGGCACCTGGCCGAGTTCATCACCGCCAGCCGCGGCGCAGGCCGTCGCTGCGTGCGCATCATCCACGGCAAGGGGCTGGGCTCGCGCAACCGGATCCCGGTACTCAAGCACAAGGTCGACAAGTGGCTGCGTCAGTGCGACGACGTGCTCGCCTACTGTTCGGCCCGACCGGCCGATGGCGGCACCGGCGCCCTCTACGTGCTGCTGCGCTCGCCGCGCTGAAGCGTCTTCAGGCCCTCGACCAGTTCGCGAAAATGACGGTCCGGATCCACCCTGCGGTAGATGCGGCGCAGCCGTCCCTGCGGATCGATCAGGAAACTGTGCCGCCGGGCAAACTTCAGCGGCCCCAGCGCCCAGAGCGCGCCGTAGCGGGCGGCAACCTCACCGCTGGTGTCGGACAGCAGCGGAAACGGCAGGCCATGGCGCTCGGCAAAGGCACGATGGCTGTCCGCATCGTCCACTGACACCCCGACCACGCGCGCGTCCAGTTGCCCCAGCTCGACCAGCCCGTCGCGGAAGGCGCAGGCCTCGCGGGTACAGCCGGGGGTGTCGTCCTTCGGGTAGAAATAGAGCACCAGCCAGTGGCCGCGATAGTCCGCCAGTGCATGCAGCCGCCCGTCCTGGCCCGGCAGGCTGAAGTCGGGCGCCAGTTCGCCCGCATGCACCCGGCCGTTGCGCAAGCCGCCCAGCCAGTACAGCAACAGGACCAGCGCCGCAGCCGCCAGTATCCAGAACAGCATCCGCATCAGGCCGCCGCCTCCCGGGCCGCGTCCTCGACGTCCAGCAACTGATCGAGCAGGACGGTCGCAAAGCTTCCCGCCGGCAGGGTGAAGGTCAGCAGGGCCTCGCCAGGCACATCGAAGGCACAGTGCAGGTCGTCGACGCGTACCCGCAGGCTGCGCCGGTCGGCCTCGACCCCGGCCCGGTCCAGGCCCTCGATCCAGTCGCTCCAGGGGGCGAGCACGGCCTGCTCGACGGGACTCAGATCGGCCAGCGGCTCGCCGCGCCCGCACAGCGGCCCGGTGGGATGGATCTCGAGTGCCGCGGCGCGGGCCATGACCTCCTCGTCGGGCCGTTCGATGGCAAACAGGCTGCGGCGGCCATTGAGCTGCATGCGGTCCCCGGGGAGCGGCCTGCCCCAGGTGCCCGCCTCGATGCGCGCCGCCAGCACCCGGTTGAACAGTTCGCTGCGCGCGGCCGAAAGATACAGCCCGCGTTCCTCGCGGCGCAGGCGACGACGCTCGCCACCGAGCAGCCTGCGCGCAGCCTCCAGATTGCCGGCATCGCGGCCGAAGCGCTGGACGCCGAAGGCATTGGGACAGCCGGCACGACGCAGGGCCTCGATCCGGGACTGCAGGGCCGCAGGATCGGCGTCGAGATCGCGCAGGCGAATCCCGAAACGGTTGCCGCGGAGCGCGCCACGCCGGAGCTTGCGGCCATGCCGGCGCGATGCCAGCAGCTCGACACCCTCGATGGCGCAGGCGCCGATGTCCGGATCCGCGCGCCCCGGCAGATGGATGGAGAACCACTGCTCGGTGACGGCATGACGATCCTTGAGCCCGGCGTAGCCGACCGCGCCCGGTCCGACGCCGGCCCAGCGCGCCAGCTGACGCGCCACCCAGGCGGTATTGGCGCCGCGCTTGCGCACCCGGAGCCAAAGATGTTCCCCCTCGCCCGCCGGTTCGCACACCGGGATCTCGGTGACACGGAAATCCTCGGCCATGACCCGGATGCGGGCCTGCCCCAGCGATGACCCGAAGGCAGGCGGAACAGGGATGGCGACGAGTTCGGGGAGTCCGGTCACGATTCAGGCATCGGCCGGCGCCAGCAGCACCACGGCCAGGGCGGCGATACCCTCGCCACGCCCGGTGAAGCCGAGCCGCTCGGTGGTGGTGGCCTTGACGGCGATGGCACCGACCTCGACACCGAGATCCCCGGCGATGTTGGCACGCATGGCCTCGACATGCGGTGCCAGGCGCGGTGCCTGCGCAATGAGGGTGGTATCGGCATTCACCAGTCGCCAGCCGGCCGCGGACACCTTCGCATACACCTCGCGCAACAACACCCGGCTGTCGATGCCGGCGTAGCGCGGATCACTGTCCGGGAAGTGATGGCCGATGTCACCCAGCGCGGCCGCGCCCAGCAGTGCGTCGCACAAGGCATGCAGCAGCACGTCGCCGTCCGAATGGGCCGCCAGACCTCGATCGTGCGGGATCTCGACGCCGCCGAGCACCAGGCGCCCGCCTTCCCTGAAGGCGTGCACGTCGAAGCCCTGTCCGATTCTCATGAGGCTGTTCCTGTGTGGCTGCTGCAGCCGTGAGTGTCCGGCATGGTTCGCTTTTTCCCAGTCCCTTGTCTGCTGATCATCGGAAGAGCGCCACGGAATCCGCTGAAGGCACGGAAAGGGCGCATGCATTGATGGGCACGCTTCGCTTTGCCCATCCTACAGGCCATGAATTCCTCCATGCCGTCGGTGGATCCCGTGGCGATCTTCCGGCCTTCACAGCCGCCCCTGGGCGCGAAGGAAGAACTCGGCCAGCGCCAGATCCTCGGGGCGGGTAATCTTGATGTTGTCCGCATGCCCCTCGACCAGGCGCGGCGCCAGGCCGGCAGCCTCCATCGCCGAGGCCTCGTCGGTGACCGCGCGTCCTGCTGCCCGCGCAGCCTGCAGGGCATCGCGCAGGGCGCCCAGGCGAAACATCTGCGGGGTAAGCGCATGCCACAGGCGCGAACGATCCAGCGTCTCCGCCACCCGGCCGCCCTCGTCGGCAGCCTTCATGGTATCGCGCACCGGCACCGCCAGCAGCCCGCCGACGGGATCGTCCCGCAGGGCCTCGATCAGCCGCTCGACGTCGCCACGGCGCAGACAGGGCCTGGCGGCGTCGTGCACCAGCACCCAGTCGTCGGTGTCGGCATGCGCGGCCAGCACGGCCAGCCCGTTCATCACCGAATCGGCGCGTTCGGCGCCACCGTCGGCCGCCCACAGCGGGCGTTCGTGCCAGAGCTTCAGTTGCGGCCAGAAGGGATCCTCGGCGCTGCGCACCACCACCGCGCCGGCGATGGCCGGCACCTGCCACAGCGCATCCAGGGTGTGCTCCAGCACGGTGCGCTCGCCGAGCCGCAGATACTGCTTGGGACGATCGGCCCGCATACGCCGGCCCACGCCCGCGGCCGGGACCAGCGCCCAGTACTGCTCAGTCATCTGCCGGCTCCGCTCCGGGTTCCTCGACGATCTGGTAGAACACCTCGCCCTCGCGGATCATGCCCAGCTCGCTGCGGGCCCGCTCCTCGACCGCCTCCAGCCCTTCCTTGAGATCGCGGACTTCCGCATCCAGGGCCTGATTGCGCTCCTGCAGTCGCGCATTCTCCGCCCGCTGCTCGGCGACCGCACCGCGCAAGCGCCAGACCTCGGCAAGGCTGCCGTCGCCGACCCACAGCCGGTACTGGAGATAGATCAGCAGCGCCACCAGCAATGCGATCAGCCAGCGCATGGCGATCGCGCGCCGGCCTCAGCCGAGACGCGGAAAGGCCGCGCGGCCGATGTAGCTGCCCTTGTCCTTGAGCTGGTCCTCGATGCGCATCAGCCGGTTGTACTTGGCGACGCGATCGGAACGCGACAGGGACCCGGTCTTGATCTGGGTGGCCATGGTACCGACGGCGATGTCGGCGATGACCACGTCCTCGGTCTCGCCCGAGCGGTGCGAAACGATGGAACTGTAGTTGTTGGTGGTGGCGAGTTCGATGGCGTCCAGGGTCTCGGACAGGGTGCCGATCTGGTTGACCTTGATGAGAATGGCGTTGCCGACCCCCTTGTCGATGCCCTCGGCCAGGATCGCCGGATTGGTCACGAACAGGTCGTCGCCGACCAGCTGGATGCGGTCGCCGATGCGTTTGGTGAGGATCTTCCAGCCGTCCCAGTCGTCCTCGGCCATGCCGTCCTCGATGGAGATGATGGGATAGCGGTCGCAGAGGTCGGCCAGATAGTCGGCAAAGCCCACCGAGTCGAAGCTGCGCGCCTCGGAGGCCAGGCGGTACTCGCCGTCGCCGTAGAATTCGGAGCTGGCCACGTCCAGCGCGAGGAAGATGTCCTCGCCCGCCTTGTAGCCGGCCTTGTCGATGGCCTCCAGGATGACCTCCAGCGCGGCCTCGTTGGACGGCAGGTCGGGCGCAAAGCCGCCCTCGTCACCGACCGCGGTGTTCAGGCCACGATCGGACAGGACCTTCTTCAGCGCATGGAAGACCTCCGCGCCATAGCGCACCGCCTCGCGGAAGCTGGGCGCGCCGGCGGGCACGATCATGAACTCCTGCAGGTCCACGCTGTTGTCGGCATGGGCGCCCCCATTGAGGATGTTCATCAGCGGCACCGGCAGCTGGAAGGGGCCCTCGCCACCGAGCACCCGGTACAGTGCCCGCTCGGCCTCACGCGCCGCCGCCTGCGCTGCCGCCAGCGACACGGCCAGGACGGCATTGGCACCGAGACGGCCCTTGTTGGGCGTGCCGTCGAGCTCGATCAGCTTCTCGTCAATGGCGCGCTGATCCGCCGCATCCATGCCCAGCAGCGCCTTGCGGATGTCCTCGTTGACATGCCCGACCGCCTTCAGCACACCCTTGCCGTTGTAGCGCTTCGGGTCGCCATCACGCAGCTCGACGGCCTCCCGGGTGCCGGTGGAAGCCCCGGACGGCACCGCCGCCCGGCCCACGGCACCGGATTCGAGCAGCACATCGGCCTCGACGGTGGGGTTGCCGCGCGAATCGAGGATCTCGCGCCCGCGGATGTTGGTGATCTGAGACATGTTTACTCCAGTTGACCAGTTCTTGTTTCAGGAATGCTCGCGGCCGCCTATTCCCGCATCAGCGCCTGTTCGGGGAATCCGGCTGCCTTCACCGTGCGGTCCAGCGCTTGCAGGGTTTCCAGCAGCGCCTGCATGCGGCCCAGCGGCCAGGCATTGGGGCCATCCGACAGCGCCTTGTCCGGATCGGGGTGCGTCTCCATGAACACGCCCGAGACACCCGCCGCGACCGCGGCACGCGCCAGTACCGGCACGAATTCGCGCTGGCCGCCGGAAGAAGTCCCCTGCCCGCCCGGCTGCTGCACCGAGTGGGTGGCATCGAACACCACCGGGCAACCGGTGGCGCGCATGATGGCCAGACCGCGCATGTCCGAGATCAGGGTGTTGTAGCCGAAGGACACGCCCCGTTCGCAGACCATCAGCTGCTCGTTGCCGACCTCGCGGGCCTTGTCCACCACGTTCTGCATGTCCCAGGGCGCCAGGAACTGACCCTTCTTGAGGTTCACCGGCTTGCCCCGGCGGGCGACATTCTGGATGAAATTGGTCTGGCGGCAAAGAAAGGCCGGCGTCTGCAGCACGTCGACCACCGCGGCCACCTCGCCGAGCGGCGTGTCCTCGTGCACGTCGGTCAGTACCGGCACCCCGATCTGGCTGCGCACCTTGTCCAGGATCTTCAACCCTTCTTCCATGCCCGGACCGCGAAAGCTGCGCGTGGACGAGCGGTTCGCCTTGTCGAAGGACGACTTGTAGATGAAGGGCATCCCCAGCGCCGCGGTCATTTCCTTCAGCTGTCCGGCGGTATCCAGCGCCAGCTGCTCGGACTCGATCACACAGGGGCCGGCGATCAGGAACAGGGGACGGTCGAGACCGACTTCAAAGCCGCACAGTTGCATGGGGAGTCCTTGCTCGTTGGCGAAACGTCATGCCGCTCAGGCAGTGGCGGCCGCCTCGTCGGGACGGCCCTCGCGCGCGCGCGCCGCCATGACGAAACCGGAAAACAGCGGATGACCGTCACGCGGTGTGGAGGTGAATTCGGGATGGAACTGGCAGGCCAGGAACCAGGGATGGTCGGGGATCTCGACCACCTCGACCAGCTCGCCGTCCAGCGAGGTGCCCGCCAGCGACAGGCCGGCCTCGGAAAGCGGCTCGCGATAGCGGTTGTTGAACTCGTAGCGGTGGCGGTGCCGTTCCTCGATGACGTCCTTTCCGTACAGGCGATGCGCCAGCGAACCCGGCTTGAGGCGGCATTTCTGCGCGCCCAGGCGCATGGTGCCGCCCAGATCGGAATCTGCGCTGCGCTTCTCCACCCGGCCATCCTCGGTGACCCACTCGGTAATCAGCGCAATCACCGGTTCCGGTGTGTCGGGCTGGAACTCTGTACTGTGAGCGCCCTCCAGGCCGGCCACGTGGCGGGCGTATTCGATCACCGCCACCTGCATCCCCAGGCAGATGCCCAGGTAGGGCACCCGCCGCTCGCGGGCAAAGCGCACCGCGGCGATCTTGCCCTCCACACCGCGTTCGCCGAAGCCGCCCGGCACCAGGATGGCATCGACGCCTTCAAGTTCCGCCGTGCCTTCCTGCTCGATACGCTCGGAATCCACGTAGCGGATATCGACCCGGGTCCGGGTATGAATGCCGGCGTGGATCAACGCCTCGGACAACGATTTGTAGGACTCGGTGAGATTGACGTACTTGCCGACCATGGCCACCGTGATCTCGGCCTCGGGGTGCTCCATGTCGTGGACCACCTTGTCCCACTCCGACAGATCCGCCGGCGGCAGGTCCAGGCCCATCTTGTCGACCACGATCTGGTCGAGGCCCTGGTCGTGCAGCACCTTGGGGATCTTGTAGATGCTGTCGACATCCGGCGCGGAAATGACCGCCCGCTCCTCGACATTGGTGAACAGCGCGATCTTGCGGCGCTCGTCATCCGGCAGCCTGCGATCGGCGCGACAGAGCAGGATATCGGGCTGGATACCGATGGAACGCAGTTCCTTTACCGAGTGCTGGGTCGGCTTGGTCTTGATCTCGCCGGAGGCCGCGATGTAGGGCACCAGCGTCAGATGCATGAACAGGGCCCTGTCGTGGCCCAGTTCGACCCCCATCTGGCGGATGGCCTCCAGAAAGGGCAGCGACTCGATGTCGCCCACCGTGCCGCCGATCTCGACCATGGCCACGTCGGCATCCTCTGCCCCGGCCTGGACGCTGCGCTTGATCTCGTCGGTGATGTGGGGAATCACCTGCACCGTACCGCCCAGGTACTCGCCGCGCCGCTCCTTGCGGATCACGTTCTCGTAGATCTGGCCGGTCGTGAAATTGTTCTTGCGCGTCATGGTGGTACGCACGAAGCGCTCGTAGTGACCCAGGTCGAGGTCGGTCTCCGCGCCGTCCGCCGTGACGAACACCTCGCCGTGCTGGAAGGGGCTCATGGTGCCGGGATCGACGTTGATGTAGGGGTCGAGCTTGAGCAGCGTGACCTTCAGCCCACGGGCCTCCAGCAGCGCGCCGAGCGAGGCCGCTGCGATGCCCTTCCCCAACGAGGAAACGACACCACCGGTGATAAAGATGTATCGGGTCATGGACTCTCGAACAGTCTGGACGGACAGGGACCGCGACCCTCGGCCAGCCGCCGACCGCACGGAGAAAGGGCGGGCCAGGCTGATGAGCAGTGCGCGCTCGGGACGGGATTGAACGATACCAGAAGGCCGGGGGCGGCTCAATCTGGGCGACTTCGGACAAAGGGTTCGAGGCGACTCCAGCGCGGCATGCCGGCCCGCCCGCCGGGCAGGCCCTGGCAGCCCTCCGCCACCCACAGCGAAGGCACCGCGACCAGACGGTCGCCGGCATACAGCAGCGGCAACCGTTCACGCTCCCAGGGTGGAATACCGGCCGCCTGCAGCAGATGCTTGAGGCTCTGGTGCTCGCGGCGGCCCACCGCCCGCAGGCGTTCCCCGCCGCGACGCAGTTCCAGCCGCAACCCCGCCCCGATCAGGCTCGCGTCCACCCCTTCGCCCGGCATCCATTGGAGCGTGCCGCCCAGTTCCGGCAGCTTCAGGGTTTCGCCGTGCCACAGGCCGTGACGACCGGCCAGGGCCGGCGCAGGCAGCGGTGCCATGGCATACAGCAGCCCGCGATGCCGACGCACCTCCCCGCCCGCCCAGCGGACAACGGGCATGGCGTCCGGGCGCGCCGCCGGAACCGTCCGCCGCAGGTGCTCCAGCACCCGCTGCGACGGCAGCCGCAGACCGGCCCGGCGCAGCCAGTGGCGCAGCAGGTTGCGCTGGCGGTCGGCATCCAGCGCCAGCAGCCGCTCGCAGTCCAGCGTCCCCGGCACGCGTCCGGCGACCACCGCCAGATCCTGTTCCGCCACCTGCGCCAGCAGGCGCGAGGCCTCCGCCTGCAGGCCGGCGGCGCGGGCGATCACCGCGCGCGCGGCCGGCCAGCGCGTCTCCAGCATCGGCAGCAGTTCATGACGGATGTAATTGCGATCGAAACGGCGGTCGGCATTGCTGGGGTCCTCGCTCCAGACCAGACTGCGGACCCGCGCCCGGGCCTCGAGCTGGGTCCGGGGGACATCCAGCAACGGCCGCAGCAACACCCCACGACCCAATGACGCGACCGCCGGCATGCCGGCCAGCCCGTCCGGGCCGGCGCCGCGCAACAACTGCAGCAGCAGCGTCTCGGCCTGGTCGTCGCGATGGTGGGCCGACAACAGCGCGCCGCCCGCCGGGAGCCAGTCCGCCAGTACCCGGTAGCGTGCCTCGCGGGCAGCCGCCTCGGGACTGGCGCCCGGTGCGGCCCGGGCATCGACGGCGAGGCGGACCAGCGGCAGGCCGAGGCGCGCCGCGCGTTCCGCGCAGTGCTCGGCCCAGGCATCGGCCTCGGCCTGCAAGCCATGATGGACATGGACCGCAGCGAGCGGTGCAGGGAGCTGTTCGCGACCCTCGGCAAGCAGATCGAGCAGCACGCTGGAATCGACCCCCCCGGAGAAGGCCACCCAGTAGCCGCTCGCGCCGGGGGCGGCCGCCCGCACCCGCTCGATGATGCGTTCGGGGTCCAGGCTCACGGTCACGGTGCCCGGTTCAGGCCTTCTCTTCGAAGACCCCGTAGCCCATCAGCCGGCGATGGCGGGCCTCCAGCAGCGCCTCCGGGTCGAGTGTCTTGATGGCGTCGAGCTGGGTCACCAGCTCGTCGTGGATGGCGGCAGCCATGGCGTCGACATCGCGGTGCGCCCCACCCAGGGGCTCGGCGATGACACCGTCGATCAGACCCAGCTCCAGCAGCCGGCCGGAGGTGATACCCAGGGCCTCGGCCGCCTCCGGCGCCTTCTCGGCACTCTTCCACAAAATGGATGCGCAGCCCTCGGGCGAGATGACCGAGTAGGTGCTGTACTGCAGCATCAGCACCCGATCGCCGACCCCGATGGCCAGCGCGCCGCCCGAACCGCCCTCGCCGATCACGGTACAGACGATGGGCGTTGCCAGCTCGGCCATGGCCTGCAGGTTGCGGGCAATGGCCTCGCTCTGTCCGCGTTCCTCCGCGCCGATGCCGGGATAGGCGCCCGGCGTGTCGATGAAGGTGAACACCGGCATCCGGAACCGTTCCGCCATCTCCATCAGCCGCAGGGCCTTGCGATAGCCCTCGGGCCGCGGCATGCCGAAGTTGCGCCTGAGCTTCTCGCGGGTGTCGCGACCCTTCTGGTGGCCGATGACCATCACCGGCTGGCCATCCAGTCGCGCTGGACCCCCGACTATAGCGGGGTCGTCGGCATAGGCACGATCGCCGTGCAGCTCCTCGAAGTCGGTGAAGATGCGCTCGATGTAATCCAGGGTATAGGGACGTTGTGGATGCCGCGCGAGCTGGGCGATCTGCCAGGGCGTCAGCTTCGAGAAGATGGACTCGGTCAGTGAGCGGCTCTTCTCCTGCAGCTTCGCGATCTCCTCCGTGATGTTGATCTCGGCATCGTTGCCCACGAAGCGAAGTTCCTCGATCTTCGCTTCAAGTTCGGCGATCGGCTGTTCAAAATCCAGGAAATTCAGGTTCATGCGTCCAGTTCCCGCGCCCGGCGCGCTGCATCCGTCCGCGGATTGTACCGGGTTAGCCTGGGGGCTGCACGACGCCGGTCAAGGGTGCTCGCCCGCGTACTCCAGCCGCACCGCCTCCGGTCCGGCCAGTTCACCCAGCCGGCTGAGCAATTCGTCGGCGGGATGCACCCGCCATTCCTCGCCCAGGGCCAGCTCGGCCCGGGCGCTGCCATTGCGGTAGTCGACCCAGACCGGGCAGCGGCCCTCGCGGAAGGGCTTCAGCGTTTCCTCCAGATGGCGCACGAAGCCGTTGCCGGCACGCCCCGAGTCCACGGAGATCACCAGCCGCCGCGCGAAGGCCTCGCGGGCATGGGTGATGTCGAGAATCTCCTCGGCCGTGAGCTGGTAGCCGCCGGAGTAGTCGTCCAGCCCCAGACCGCCGCGCACCACCAGCACCCGATCCTTCGCCAGCAGGTTGCGGCAATGCTCGAAGACATCCGAGAACACCCGCACCTCGAGGCGCGCGCTGCGATCGTCCAGCGTGAGAAAGGCCATGCGACCACGCCGCGTGTTGCGCACCCGCAGTGCCACCACCAGGCCCGCTGCGGTCACCTGGCGCTCGCCGCGTCGCCCCGGCGGCTCGGCACCGTTGCCGCCCTCTGTCAGCAGCGCGGCCAGACGGCCACTGGTGATGCCGGCCAGTTCGTCCTCGTAGCGGGCAAAGGGATGACCGGTGAGATACAGGCCCAGGGTTTCCTTCTCCCCTTGCAGCCGCGTCTCCTCGTCCCATTCCGCCAGCTCGGCGCGTTCGATCGGCGCCTCCACCGGTGCCGGCCCGCTGCTGCCGAACAGGTCGCTCTGGCCCATGCCGCTATCGCGCTCGTGCTGCTCGGCGAGACGGATCGCCGCGGGCAGGTCGGCCATGAGGCTGGCACGGTTGCGGCCGAGACGATCCAGCGCGCCGGCACGAATCAACGCCTCCAGCACGCGCCGGTTGACCTTGCGCAGATCCACCCGGCGACAGAAGTCGAACAGGTCGGCAAAGGTGCCGTTCTCGCCACGCTCGGCGAGAATGGCCTCGATGGCCGACTGGCCGACGCCCTTGATGGCACCCAGGCCGTAGACGATGGTGTCCCCGCCCTGCGCGGTAAAGCGGTAGTCGGAACGGTTCACGTCCGGTTCCACCACGCCCAGCTTCATCTCCCGGCATTCGTCGATCAGGGTCACCACCTTGTCGGTGTTGTCCATGTCCGCCGACAGCACGGCGGCCATGAAGGCGGCCGGGTAATGGGCCTTCAGCCAGGCGGTCTGGTAGGACACCAGCGCATAGGCCGCCGAGTGGGACTTGTTGAAGCCATAGCCGGCAAACTTCTCCATTAGGTCGAAGATGTAGGTCGCGGTCTTCTCGTCCACGCCACGCTCCAGCGCGCCACGGGTGAAGATCTCGCGCTGCTTGGCCATCTCCTCGGGCTTTTTCTTGCCCATGGCGCGACGCAGCAGGTCGGCGCCGCCCAGGGTGTAGCCGGCCAGCACCTGCGCGATCTGCATCACCTGCTCCTGATACAGAATGACGCCATAGGTGGGCTTGAGGATGGGCTCGAGGTCCGGATGCGGATACTCGACCCTCTGCCGACCGTGCTTGCGGGCGATGAAGTCGTCGACCATGCCCGACTGCAACGGCCCCGGACGGAACAGCGCGACCAGCGCCACGATATCCTCGAAGCTGTCCGGCTGCAGGCGACGGATGAGGTCCTTCATGCCGCTGGATTCGAGCTGGAAAACGGCCGTGGTGCGGCAGGCCTTGAGCAGTTCGAAGGCATCCGCATCGTCGAGCGGGATGCGCTCGATGGCCACCGGCGGCTGGCCGTCCGCCTCGCGCTGGGCATTGATGGTCTTCAGCGCCCAGTCGATGATGGTCAGGGTACGCAGGCCGAGGAAGTCGAACTTGACCAGGCCCACGGCCTCGACATCGTCCTTGTCGAACTGGCTGACCAGGTTCTGGCCGCCCTGTTCGCAGTACAGCGGGGTGAAGTCGGTCAGCCGCGAAGGCGCGATCACCACGCCGCCGGCGTGCTTGCCCGCATTGCGCGCCAGCCCTTCGAGAGAACGCGCCATGTCGATGATGGCCGCGACCTCCTCTTCCTGCTCGTAGACCTCGCGCAGCGCCTCCTCCTGCTCCAGCGCCTTGTCCAGGGTCATGCCGATCTCGAAGGGAATCAGCTTGGCGATGCGATCGACGAAGCCATAGGGGTGGCCGAGCACGCGGCCGACATCGCGCACCACGGCCTTGGCGGCCATGGAGCCGTAGGTAATGATCTGGGATACCTTGTCCCGGCCATACTTCCGCGCCACGTAGTCGATCACCCGGTCGCGCCCCTCCATGCAGAAGTCGACGTCGAAGTCCGGCATGGACACGCGTTCCGGATTGAGGAAGCGCTCGAACAGCAGGTCGTAGGCGATGGGATCGAGGTCGGTGATGGTCAGCGCATAAGCCACCAGCGAGCCGGCGCCCGAACCGCGCCCGGGCCCGACCGGCACACCGTTGGCCTTGGCCCACTGGATGAAGTCGGCGACGATGAGGAAGTAGCCGGGAAAGCCCATCTGGATGATGACGTCGAGCTCGATCTCCAGGCGCTCGTCGTACGGTCGCCTGCGCTCGGCGAAATCCGGCGCCCCGGGATCGAACAGGGTCGCCAGCCGCCGCTCCAGTCCTTCCTTCGCCTGCTGCCGGAAGTATTCGTCCATGGTCAGCCCGGCGGGAATCTCGAAGTTGGGCAGGTAATAGGTACCGAGCGTGAGCTCGAGATTGCAGCGGCGCGCGATCTCCACCGAGTTGGCCAGGGCCTCGGGGATGTCGGCGAACAGCTCGGCCATTTCCTCGGGGCTGCGCAGGTACTGCTGGGGACTGTAGCGCTTCGGCCGGCGCGGATCGTCCAGGGTACGGCCGTCGTGGATGCAGACCCTGACCTCGTGGGCCTCGAACTCCTCGGGGCGCAGGAAGCGCACGTCGTTGGTGGCCACCACCGGCACGCCCTGTGCCGCGGCCAGCGCCACCGCGGCATGGAGATAGTCTTCCTCGCCCTCGCGGCCGGTGCGCTGCAACTCCAGATAGAAGCGATCGGGAAACAGGCGCTGCCAGTCGGCGAGCAGATCGGCCGCCTCGGCCTCGCGGCCACCGAGCAGGGCGCGACCCACCGAACCCTCTCGGCCACCGGACAAGGCGATCAGTCCTTCCGTCGCCCCTTCGAGCCAGGCCTTGTCAATGACCGGAACGCCACGCTGCTGGCCCTCGGTATAGGCCCGGGACACCAGCCGGGACAGATTCAGATAGCCCTGGCGATTCTGGCACAGCAGCACCAGGGCGCCCGGATCCTCGCCTGCCCGGGGATCCTGCACCTGCAGGTCGACGCCGACGATGGGCTTGATGCCGGCCGCCATGGCCGCCCGGTAGAACTTGACCAGGGCGAAGAGATTGTTCTGGTCGGTAACCGCCACCGCGGGCATGCCGGCGGCTGCGGCGGCCTGCACCAGCGGCTTGATGCGCACGATGCCATCGACCAGCGAATACTCGGTGTGCAGGCGCAGATGAACGAAGGAAACGGCCATGAAAACCCGGCTAGCGGTGGTTAATGCGCGGCAGTGGCGCCGCGTGTCCACGGCAGTCGAGTGTGCGGCCTCGCCAGGCACGATGCAAGCTTGACAGGCTGCCCCTCCTTCACTCCATCTTCAGCAGCTCGCCGATCTGGTCACGCAGGAACTGGTTCTCGTCCTCGAGCACTTGCACACAGGTCTTGAGTTCCCTGTTCACCCGCTCGATCTCGGCGAATCTTGCCTCGACCTCCTCGGTGCCCTCTTCGTCGCCACCGGCGCGTTTCACCAGTTCGGCGATATAGCCGCGCAGGTAGTCGATGGTCCGGGCCTGCCGTTCAATGACGCTACCGGCGTCGACCTTATCCTGATCCACTGCCGAGGTCTCTGCCACCTCCGGACCCTCCGCCCCGGCCGATACGTCCTGTGCGGCCGGGGCCCGTGGCAGGATCGTCTCGATGCGACCGGGCAGAGCCTCCCAGAAGGCCTCGTCGACACCGCTCCCGTTCTGTTCCGCGATCTCCCGCTCCAGACCCAACCAGGCCAGTCTCATGCGCAGGGTATCCGGCGCCGCATCGCCCAGCGCCTCGATCCGGGAGCGGGTCAGCGCCAGTTCACGCTCCAGGTACAACGAGGGGGGCGGGTGGTCTTCGTCCTCGATGTCTTCGCTTCCGCCCGACCGGGCTCTCTGCTGCCGTCGCCGCCACCACAGGAGGCCGCCGAGCACGACGGCGGCCAGCCCGACCTCGAGCCCGAACAACAGCAGCAGCATTTGGGGGTTGGTCATCGCTGTCCTCTGCAGTCGTTCCGCCCCTGTTCACTGGGACTTGACCACCCGTTCTCCGAGGTTAAACACGAATTGGGGGGTGGGCAACCGAAACCACGCGAAACCGCCTTCAAGGCTCGCACAGCCGACGCACCGGGCCGAAGCTGCGCCGGTGCACCGGGCTCGGCCCGAGCCGGGCCAGCGCCTCGAGGTGGGCCGGGCTGGGATAGCCCTTGTGCCCGGCCAGCCCGTAGCCGGGGTACTCGGCGTCCAGGGCCACCATCTCGCGATCCCGGGCCACCTTGGCGACGATGGAGGCGGCACTGATGACCGCCACCCGCTGGTCGCCCTTGACCACGGCCTCGGCGCGGCAGGGCAGGCCCTCGGGGCAGCGGTTGCCGTCCACCAGCACCCGTTCCGGGGCGGCGCCCAGCGCCAGCACCGCGCGGCGCATGGCCAGCAGGCTGGCCTGCAGGATGTTGATGCGGTCGATCTCCTCGACCTCGGCGCGTCCCAGACCGACGGCGAGGGCGCGGGCGTGGATTTCCACCGCCAGCGTCTCGCGGTGGCGTTCGCTCAGCCGCTTGGAGTCGGCCAGTCCATCGATGGGCTGTTCGGGATCCAGGATCACCGCTGCGGCGATCACAGGGCCGGCCAGCGGGCCGCGCCCGACCTCGTCGACGCCGGCCAGCCAGGGCGCGGCCACCGGGCAGTCCGGCAGGGGCGGCAACACCTTCATGGCCGCGCCACCGACAGCACCGCCTCGGCCGCCTGCCGCGCGGCATCGCGGCGCAGCTGGTGGTGGAGGGCATCGAAGCGCGCGACCAGCGCCTTGCGGGCGGTCGCGTTGTCCAGCCAGCCCAGCAGCGCCGAACCCAGCGCCTCGGGTTGCGCCCGGTCCTGGATGAACTCCGGCACCAGCGTCTCCCCGGCCAGCAGGTTGGGCAACGCGAAGCGGTCCACCGCCACCAGCCGCCGCAGCAGCCGGTGGGTGAGCGGTGCCACCCGATAGGCCACCACCATGGGCCGCTTGAGCAGCATGGCTTCCAGCGTCGCGGTACCCGAGGCCAGCAGCACCGCGTCGGCCGCGGCCATGGCCTCGCGGGCGCGGCCGTCCAGCAGGGTCACCGGCAGGCGGCCGTCCTGGCGCGACAGGGCGGCCTCGAAATCGGCACGCACCTCGGCGCTGGCCATGGGCGCGACGAAACGCAGCGAGGGCCGCTGTTCGAGGCACCAGCGAGCGGCGCCCAGAAAGACATCGGCGAGCCGGCCCACCTCGCCGCGCCGGCTGCCGGGCAACAGCGCAATCAGCGGTCCCTCGCCCAGCCCCAGCGCGGCCCGGGCGGCGGATGCATCGACCCGGTCAGGGATCTCGTCGGCCAGGGGATGACCGACGAAACGGACCGGCACGCCGGCCTCGCGGTAGAAGTCGGCCTCGAAGGGAAACAGGGTCAGCATCAGGTCCACGCTGCGCGCAATGCGCCGCACCCGGTAGCGCCGCCAGGCCCACACCGAGGGGCTGACGAAATGCACCGTGGGAATGCCGCCGGCCCGCAGGCGGCGCTCCAGGCCCAGATTGAAATCAGGGGCGTCGACACCGACGAACACCGCCGGCCGCTCGGCCAGCAGGCGCCGGGCCAGTTGGCGTCGCAGGCGCAGCAGGCCAGGCAGATGGCGCAGCACCTCCACCAGTCCCATCACCGACAGCGACGCCAGGGGATACAGGCTGCGGCAGCCCGCCGCCTGCATGCGCGGACCGCAGATGCCGCTGACCTCGAGGCTGCCGCAGCGCTCGGCAAGCGCCTCCAGCAGCGCCCCGCCCAGCAGGTCACCGGACATCTCGCCGGCGACCAGGCCCAGCCGCAAGCGCCCCTGCCGTTCGCTCACCATGGAACGACTCCGGGAAAAAGGCGGGAAGGTGGGCAGCCGGGACGGATCGCCATCGCCCCGCCCGCTCAGCGCACGATGCCTCGGGTCTGCCCTTCCAGGAAGCGGACCAGCGCCTCGACTTCCGGGCTCTCTGCTGCCTGGTCGCGCAGACGCGCCAGCGCCTCCTCCAGGGTCAGGCCAGACCGGTACAGGGTCCTGTAGGCCTGCTTGAGCGCGCGCAGGGCGTCGGCGCCGAAGCCCCGCCGCTTGAGGCCCTCGATGTTGAGCCCATGGGGCCGGGCAGGATTGCCCGAAACCATCACATAGGGCGGGACATCCTTGCCCAGTACGGTACCAAAGGCCGTGAAACAATGGGCGCCGAGGGCACAGAACTGGTGCACCAGGGTGAAGCCGCCCAGTATCGCATGGTCCTCGACCCGCACATGGCCGGCCAGCGAGGCACTGTTGGCAAAGATGGTATGACTGCCCACCTCGCAGTCATGGGCGATATGCACATAGGCCATGATCCAGTTGTCGTCGCCGATGCGGGTCACGCCCTTGTCCTGGACGGTGCCCCGGTTGATGGTGACGAATTCGCGGATGGTGTTGCGGTCGCCGATCTCCAGCCGCGTGGGCTCGCCGGCGTATTTCTTGTCCTGCGGCGCGTCACCGATGGAGGCGAACTGGTAGATGTGGTTGTCGCGCCCGATGCGGGTCGGCCCCTGGATGACACAGTGCGGGCCGATGCGGCTACCGCTGCCAATCTCGACCCGCGGGCCGATCACGGCAAACGGGCCGACCTCGACATCGTCGGCCAGCCTCGCCTGCGGGTCGATGACAGCACGTGGATCGATCAAGCGTCGATTTCCCTTTCCGTGCACATGATCTCGGCACTGGCCACAAGCTGGTCGTCGACCCGGGCCTCGGCATCGAACACCCAGATACCGCGACGCGTGGTCTTGACCTTCACTTCCAGCATCAGGCGATCGCCGGGCTCCACAGGCCGCTTGAATCGCACCTTGTCCACGCCGACCAGATAGTAAAGCGTGTCACGCTCGGCCTTCTGCTCCACGGTACGGAACGCCAGCAGCCCGGTCGCCTGGGCCAGTGCCTCGATGATGAGCACGCCCGGCATGATGGGCTTCTGCGGGAAATGTCCCTGAAAAAAGGGTTCGTTGAAGGTGACGTTCTTGTAGCCCAGCAGGGTTTCACCCGGGGTATAGGAGAGCACCCGATCAATGAGCAGAAAGGGGTAGCGATGCGGCAGGTGCTGCATGATCTGGTTGATGTCGAGGGTGCCGTCGGCCATGTTCGTATCTTCCGTTGTGTTTGCGCTTTCCGGGTCCGCGCGATGCCGCGCCCTGCCCGCCTCAGTCGGCGTCTTCGCCCTGCTCCAGCCGACGTTCCAGCTCGCGCAGACGCCGTGCCATGTCATCCAGTCGACGCAGGCGCGCCGTGATTCTATTCCATTGTTCGTTCGGCTGCGCCGGCAGCCCCGAGGAATACACCCCCGGTTCGGGAATGGACCTGGTCACCATGGACATGCCGGTCACCACCACGCCATCGGCGATCTCCAGGTGGCCGACCACGCCGACCCCGCCTGCGATCATGCAGTTGCGTCCGATGCGCGCACTGCCGGAGATGCCGGCACAGCCGGCGATGGCGGTATTCTCGCCAATCTGCACGTTGTGGGCGATCTGGATCTGGTTGTCCAGCTTGACGCCGGACTCGATCACCGTGTCCTCCAGCGCCCCCCGGTCGATGGTGGTGTTGGCGCCGATCTCGACATCGTCGCCGATACGCACGCCGCCGAGTTGCGGCACCTTGACCCAGCGCGCGCCATCCCTGGCGATACCGAAGCCATCGCTGCCGACCACCACCCCGGGATGCAGCAGGCAGCGCACCCCGAGACGGACGCCCTCGCACAGGGTCACGTTGGCGACCAGCCGGGTATCGGCACCGATGCGCACGTCGCGCCCCACCACGCAGCCCGGCCCCACCAGCACGCCGGGTCCGATATCGGCCCCGCTCTCCACCACCGCCTGCGCGGCAATCTGGGCGGAGGGATCGACGACCGCGTCCTCTGCCACCACGGCGGAGGGATGCACGCCCGGCTCCAGCGCCCGCGGCGGCGCCAGCAGGGCCGCCGCGCGGGCGTAGGCGAGATAGGGGTTGTCATTGACCAGCGCGGCCACCGGGCACTGCTCTGCCAGCTCGCGGGTCACAAATACCGCGCCGGCGTGCGTGTCCGCCAGGTACTTCCGGTATCGCGGATTGGCGAGGAACGCGATACAGTCCGGCCGCCCATTCTGCAGGGTGCAGACGCCCGCGACCTGCTGCTCGGGGTCACCGATCAGTTCACTGCCGGTTCGTTCGGCAATCTCTCCGAGCGTCAGCACCGGACCCGGGCACCCCGCCCTACTTGAACTCGCGCTTCAGCCGCTCGAGCACGGCGTTGGTGATGTCGATACGCTCGCTGGCGAACACCACGCCCTCGCTGATGATGAGGTCGTACTTCTCCTCCTTGGCCAGGGCCACGATGGCCTCGTAGAGATGACGTTGCAGCTTGGACAGTTCCTCGTTGCGGCGGATGTTCAGGTCCTCGCGGAACTCGTCCTGGGCGCGCTTGAGTTCGCGCTTGCGGCTGATGATGTCGCGCTCCGCCTTGCTGCGCTCGCTGTCGCTCATCACCGCGCCATCGCGCTGCAGCCTGTCCTCGGCCGCCTTGATCTCGCGCTGCATGGCCACCAGTTCCTTTTCCCGCGGCGCAAACTCGGACTCCATCTTGCTGATGGCCGCCTTGGCCTGTGGCGCCTCCTCCAGCAGCCGTGAGGTGTTGACGAAGCCCACCCTGGCCTCGGCCCAGGCCCCGCCTGCCATCGCCAGCAGCCCCGCCAGCAGAAACCAACGCATTGATCGAATCATGTATTTCATTCTCATCCTCTCCGCCACAGGGCCTCAGAAGGTGGTACCGATGGTGAACTGGAATACCTGGACCTGATCCCCGCTCTGGTCATTCATAGGTTGCGCCAGGCTGAAGGTCAGCGCGCCCAGCGGCGACAGCCAGGTCGCGCCCACGCCCAAAGAATAGCGCAATTCGCTCGCCTGGAAGCTGTCGAAATCCGCAAACACGTTGCCCACGTCCAGGAATGCACTCATGCGCATGGAATTCGAGTCCGGGAAAAAGGGCGGCGGAAAAAAGAGTTCGATGCTGCCGACCAGCCTGAAGCTGCCACCGATGGGCTGGTTGGTGACCGCATCACGCGGTCCAAGGGTGTTGTCCTGGAACCCGCGCACCGAACGCACGCCACCCGCGTAATAATTCTTGAAGAAAGGCAGGTTGTCGAACTTGCCGAAGCCATCGCCATAACCCAGCTCACCGTTCACCGACAGGGTGAACAGTCTTGTCAGCGGCACATAGAACAGGTGCCGATAATTGATCTTGTAGTACTGCAGGTCCACGCCCGGCACGCTGAACTCCATGCTCAGGCGCTGGAGCATGCCGCGATCAGCGAAGATTGCCCGGTTCCGGGTATCGTGCGCCCAGCTGCCCGTGAGTCTCAGGTTAGCGAAGGTATTGCCATAGGCAGCCAGGAAATCATCCACCACCTGCGGCGAAAACGCCGTCGTACCGATATCCAGATACTCCGCCTCCACATTGAGATTGACCCGGTCGAACTCGTTGATGGGAATGCCATAGCTGACATTGCCGCCGAAGGTATCCACCACATAGTTGGCAATGTTGGCCTGGGCGGCGTTGGTCTCGCGATAGTAGGCCCCGAAACCACGGCTGACACCATCAATAGTGTAGTAGGGGTTGGTGTAGGAAAAGCTGTAGACGCTGTTGATGTTACTGTTGTTGAACGCGAAACTCACCCGCTTGCCCGAGCCGAGAAAATTGTCCTGGCTGACGCTGGCATTGAACAGGATGCCCGAGGTCTGAGCGTAGCCCAGGCCCAGCACCAGGTTGCCCGACGGACGTTCGGTAACGGAAAAGTTCACGTCGACCTGATCGGTGGTCCCCGGCACGGCCGGGGTTTCCACGTTGACTTCCTCGAAGAAACCCAGCCGGTCGAGCCGGGTTCGGGAACGCTCCACCGCCGCGGCCGAAAACCAGCCGCCCTCCATCTGCCGCATTTCCCGGCGCAGTACCTCGTCGCGGGTGCGCGTGTTGCCGATCATGTTGATGCGCCGCACGTAGACACGCTTGCCCGGGTCGATGAAGAAGGTCACGGTGACCTCCTTGCTGTCTTCGTCCACCTCGGGGATGGTATTGACGTTGGCGAAGGCATAACCCTGTTCGCCCAGATGGTCGCCGATGCGCTCCACTGTCGCGGTCACGCGGCGGCGCGAGAAGATATCGCCCGGATTCAGGGTCACGCTCGGGAACAGTTCCTCGGGCGGCACCACGAAGTCACCGGCCAGCTTTACCTCGCGAACGCGGAACTGGTCGCCCTCGGTGACATTGATGGTGATGTAGATGTCCTGCCTGTCCGGCGTGATCTGGACCTGGGTGGAGTCTATGTTGAAGTTGATGTAACCGCGGTCCAGATAGAATGAGCGCAAGGTTTCCAGGTCTCCGGCCAGCTTCTGCTTGGAATACTGGTCGGCCCGGGTGTAGAAGGACAGCAGCGTGGGCGTGCTCAGTTCGAATTGATCGAGCAGGGTCTCGTCATCAAAGGCCCGGTTGCCGACGATGCTGATCTGGCGGATACGGGCAGCGCGGCCTTCGGAAATGCGAATGCTGATGCCGACACGGTTGCGCTCCAGGGGACTGACCTCGGTGCGGATGCGCACCCCGTACTTGCCGCGCGCGAAATACTGCCGACGCAGTTCCTGCTCGACCTTGTCCAGCAGCGAGCGGTTGAATACCCGACCCTCGGCCAGACCGATCTGCTTCAGCGACTCCAGCAGCGGCTCGCTCTCGATATCCTCGTTGCCCGTGATCTCGATGCTCGAAATCGCGGGACGTTCCTCGACCACCACCACCAGCACGTCCCCGTCCCGCTCCAGTCGCACGTCCTGAAAGAAGCCGCTGCGGAAAAGCGCACGGATAGCGGCCTCGGAACGCGCATCGTCGAAGCGCTCCCCGACCTTGACGGGCAGATAGCTGAACACCGTACCGGCGGAAATGCGCTGCAGACCCTCCACCCGGATGTCGCGGACGGTAAAGGGCTCGAAGGCCAGCGCCCGGCCGCACAGCAACAGGGCCAGCAGGAAACTCGAAAGGGAAGTTCTCATCACGGGTGCGAATTCTTGTTCTCGGCGCTCACTGCAACAGGCGCGTGAAGTCGTTGACGATGGCTATGGTCATCAGCGCCAGGAGAATGGCGATGCCGATGCGCTGTCCGAGGATCTCGGTCTGTTCGGAAACCGGACTCCCCTTGAAAAGCTCAATAAGGTAATACAGAAGATGCCCGCCATCCAGTATCGGAATGGGCAGCAGATTGAGAACGCCGAGGCTGATGCTGACAATGCCGAGAAAACCCAGGAAGGACGCCAGACCCAGGCTGGCCGACTGGCCGGCGAACTGCGCGATGCTGATGGGGCCGCTGAGATTTTCCACCGAGGCCTCGCCGACCAGCATCTTCCACAGGGTACGCAGGGTGAGCAGGCTCATGTCCAGGGTCTTGGCCATGGCCTTGCCCAGCGCCCGCACCGGCCCATAGCGGGTTTCGGTACGCAGTTCCGCTCCCAGCGACTCGGGCACCTCGGGATACGCGCCGATGCGTCCGATCGCGCCCTCGTCGATCTCCACGCGGTCCGGGCGCAGCTCGAGCGTCAACGTCTGCCCGTCGCGCTCGACCGTGACCGGGAAACGCTGCTCCGGGCGTTGCTGGACGAAGTCTACCCACGCCTCCCAGTTGGCGATGGGCACGCCGTCGGCACTTATGATACGGTCTCCCGCCCGGAATCCGGCCCGCTCCGCCGCCCCGCCCGGCACCAGCTTGCCCATCACCGCGGGCAGTTCGGGGCGCCAGGGCTTGAGTCCGATGTGATCGAGCAGATTGCCCCGATCCAGCAGGCCGTCTTCCCGGCTCAGATCCAGGCGCCGTTCCTGCAGCACGCCATCGGCACCGCGCACCTCCACGACCACCGCGGCCCGGTCCAGCGCTGCATCCAGCAGCGCCAGTACCGCCGTCTGCCAGGTGTGGGCATCGCGCTCGCCGACACGCAGGATCTCGTCCTGCGGCTGGAATCCGGCATGGGCGGCGGGACTGCCGGGCGTGACCTCGCCGACAATGGCCCGCACACCCGGCACGCCGGTGACGTACATCATCCAGTACACCAGGATGGCAAGCAGGAAATTGAAGGCCGGCCCGGCGGCCACCACCGCGATGCGCGCACCGACCGGCTTGCGGTTGAAGGCCTGGTCACGCAGTTCCGCGGGCACCTGTCCTTCCCGCTCGTCCAGCATTTTCACATAGCCGCCCAGCGGAATGGCGGCGATCACGAACTCGGTGGCATCGGGATGCTTCTGCCGGCGCCAGATGGGCTTGCCGAAGCCGACCGAGAAGCGCAGCACGCGCACGCCCATGCGGCGCGCCACCCAGAAGTGGCCGAACTCGTGCACTGTCACCAGCAGGCCGAGCGCAACGAGGAAGGCAGCCAGGGTGAACAGCATGCCGCTCACGAGGCCGACCTCCGTTGCCGCGCAACAACGAGGTCGCGCGCCCGCTCGCGCGCCTCGCGGTCGGCGGCCAGCACCGTATCGAGCGAGTCCGCCGTCACCGGCGGGAGCGCAGCCAGCGTGTCCTCGATGACACCCGGAATGCCGGGAAAATCGAGCATCCCGTCGAGAAAGGCCGCGACGGCCACCTCGTTGGCCGCATTGAGCAGCGCCGGCGCCGTGCCGCCCGCGGCCCAGGCCTCGTAGGCCAGTCGCAGGCAGGGAAAACGCACCGGGTCCGGCGCCTCGAAGTCCAGCCGCCCCACCGTCACCAGGTCCAGTGGCTGCACACCGGAGTCGATGCGCTCGGGCCAGGCCAGGGCGTGCGCAATCGGCGTACGCATGTCGGGATTGCCCAGCTGCGCCACCACCGAACCGTCGACGTAGTCGACCATGGAATGGATCACGCTCTGCGGATGCAACACCACCTGCACCTGCTCCGCCGGCAGGCCGAACAGCCAGCAGGCCTCGATGACTTCCAGCCCCTTGTTCATCATGGTCGCCGAGTCGACCGAGATCTTGCGGCCCATGTCCCAGTTGGGATGCGCGCAGGCCTCATCGGGCGTGACGCGCGCCAGCGCCTCGACCGGGGTGTCGCGGAAGGGTCCGCCGGAGGCGGTCAGCAGCACCCGGCGCACCCCTTCCGGCGTGCGCCCGGGCCGAAAGCCCGCCGGCATGGCCTGAAACACCGCGTTGTGCTCGCTGTCGATCGGCAACAGCACGGCATCGTGGCGACGGACCTCGTCCATGAACAGGGCACCGGACATCACCAGCGCCTCCTTGTTAGCCAGCAGCACGCGCTTGCCGGCACGCACCGCCGCCAGCGTCGGCGCGAGACCCGCCGCACCCACGATGGCAGCCATCACCAGTTCGGCATCCGGCAGCGCGGCCGCCTCCAGCAGACCCTCGGGGCCGCCGGCCACGCGGGTATCGATACCCTCTCCGGCCAGCGCGTCGGCCAGTGTCGCGGCCTGACCGGCATCGGCCATCACCGCCAGCTCGGGACGAAAGCGCCGGCACTGGGCCAGCAACCCCTCGACATCGCGGTGGGCAGTCAAGGCACGAACCCGGTAACGATCGGGATGGCGGGCAACCACGTCCAGGGTGCTCACGCCGATGGAACCGGTCGCACCGAGGACGGTGATCCCGCGCGGCCCGCGGGAGGCCCTGCCCGCGTCAGCCACGGACCTGCTCCAGACCCAGCACGAAGGCGGGTGTTGCGGCCAGCAGGCTGTCGATGCGGTCCAGCACGCCACCATGCCCGGGAATCAGGTGACCCGTGTCCTTGAGGCCCACCTGGCGCTTGAGCAGGCTGATGAAAAGGTCGCCGACGATGGAAATCGCCCCGGTCGCCACCGCCAGCAGCACCAGTCCGGGCCGGTTGAGGCCGGCATCGCCCAGCCAGCCGCCGCCCAGCCAGCCGACCAGGGCACAGGCGATCAGCCCGCCGGCGACACCTTCCCAGGTCTTGCCCGGGCTCACCCGCGGTGCCAGCTTGTGACGGCCGAATGCGCGACCCGCAAAGTAGGCGCCGCTGTCCGCCACCCAGATCAGCACCAGCAGGAACATGACCCAGGCCGGCCCCTGGGGCGCGGCGTGCAACAGATTGAGGCCGACCCAGGCCGGCGGCAGCGCCAGCAGTGCCAGCAGCGCCTTCAGTCCGCGCTGCCGCTGGCCGGCCAGCGGCCGCAGGATCCAGGCCAGTGCCAGCAGCCACCACGCCAGTGCCAGCACCAGCAGCCCCGGCGCCCAGTCGGGCTCTGCAAGGCGCAGCCAGCCCAGCCCCAGCAGACCCGCGAACGCCAGCAGATAGCCGACGCGCAGAACCCGTCCGCGCAGGGCGGCCAGCCGCGTCCACTCCCAGATACCGCCAAGCACTACCAGCGCGGTCGCCACTGCGAACACCGGCGGCGGTGCCCACAGCACCACCCAGACCACCAGCGGGATCAGCACCAGGGCGGCGAGGAGGCGCTGCCTAAGCACCCTTGAGCTGCTCCACCTGTTCGCCGGTGCAGCCGAAGCGGCGCTGACGGCCGGCAAACCATGCCAGGGCCTCGGCCAGCCGGTCCTGGTCGAAATCGGGCCAGAGGATGTCGGTGAAATAGAGCTCGGTGTAGGCGAGTTGCCAGAGCAGGAAATTGCTGATGCGCTGCTCACCACCGGTGCGGATGAAGAGATCGGGCTCCGGCAGGTCGGCCAGGCTCACCTCGCGACCCAGCCGGTCGGGATCGATCCCGGCGGGGTCCAGTGCCCCGGCCGCCACCTGCTCGGCCAGGCGCCGCGCGGCGCGCGCCAGATCCCAGCGTCCGCCGTAATTGGCGGCAATCGCCAGGGTCAGGCCCTCGTTGCCGCCGGTCAGGGCCTCAGTCTCGTCCATCAGTTGCTGGAGCCTGGG
The DNA here is from genome assembly GCF_027000115.1 of Thiohalobacter sp. Taxonomy (NCBI): domain Bacteria; kingdom Pseudomonadati; phylum Pseudomonadota; class Gammaproteobacteria; order Thiohalobacterales; family Thiohalobacteraceae; genus Thiohalobacter; species Thiohalobacter sp. The sequence goes on from NZ_JALTON010000054.1 coordinate 69,153, forward strand.
CGAGAAGGCCGTGCGATCACCGATGAAGCGCACCCGCACGCCGTTGGCATGCAGGTCACGCACCTCGCGCTTGAGGGTGCTGATGAACAGGTCCATCAGCAGCTTGACCTCGGTCCGCGGCCGGCGCCAGTTCTCGCTGGAAAAGGCGAACAGGGTCAGTGCCTCGATACCGTTCTGGCGGCAGGCCTCGACCACCCGCCGCACCGCCTTGACGCCCTCGCGGTGACCGGCCGGCCGCGGCAGGCCACGGGCGCGCGCCCAGCGGCCGTTGCCGTCCATGATGATGGCAATGTGCCGGGGTCGGTCCGCCAGCAGCCGGCTGTCGATGTGGCCGAGTTCGCTCACGCCGGATCAGATCTCCATCAGTTCCTTTTCCTTGGCCGCCAGCACCTCGTCCACCTTGGCGACATACTTGTCGGTCAGCTTCTGGATGCGCTCCTCGCCGTGACGCGCCTCGTCCTCGGAGATCTCCTTTTCCTTGAGCAGTTCCTTGAGATCGCTGTTGGCATCGCGGCGGATGTTGCGAATCGCCACCCGCGCACCCTCGGCTTCCTGGCGCACGATGCGGATCATGTCCTTGCGCCGCTCCTCGGTCAGCGGCGGGAGCGGGATGCGGATCACCGTCCCCGCGGTATTCGGGTTCAGGCCGAGATCGGACTCCATGATCGCCTTCTCGATCACCGGCACCATCTGCTTTTCCCAGGGGGTGACGGTGAGCGTGCGCGCGTCCTCGATGGCCACGTTGGCGACCTGTTTCAGCGGCGTCTGGCTGCCGTAGTAGTCGACCGTGATGTGGTCGAGCAGGCTGGGATGGGCGCGTCCGGTGCGCAGCCTGGAAAGCTCCGTCTTCAGGGACTCGACGCTCTTGCCCATGCGGGTCTCGGCGTCCTTGACAATGTCATCGATCATTCCGGTTCATCCTCTTTCCACCAGCGTGCCAACCGGCTCACCGCAGACAGCGCGCATCAGGTTGCCACGTTCGTGAATGTTGAAGACCATCAGCGGCAGCTTCTGTTCCTGGCACAGCACCACCGCCGTCGCATCCATCACTGCCAGCCTGCGGGTCAGCGTCTCCTCGTAGCTCACGCGCTCGAAGCGCTTCGCATCGGGATTGCTGCGCGGGTCGGCGTCGTATACGCCATCCACCTGGGTGGCCTTGAACAGGATATCCGCCCCGATCTCGATGGCGCGCAGGCTCGCGGCGGAGTCGGTGGTGAAGTACGGATTGCCGGTACCCGCGGAAAACAACACCACCCGCCCCTTGTCCAGGTGACGCAGCGCGCGGTCACGATCGAAGGGCTCGGCCAGGGTCCCGATGGGAAAGGCCGACATCACTCGCGCCTCGCTGCCCTGGCGGCGCAGCGCATCCTGCATGGCCAGCGCGTTCATCACCGTCGCCAGCATCCCCATCTGGTCGCCCTTGACCCGATCCATGCCGGCCGCGGCCAGGCCGGCGCCGCGGAAGATGTTGCCGCCGCCGATCACCAGCCCGACCTGGACGCCGAGCGCCGCCACTTGATGGATCTCGGCGGCGAAGGCGTCGAGCCGGGCGGGGTCGATGCCGGCGGCCAGCTCACCCATCAGGGCCTCGCCGGAGAGCTTGAGAAGGATACGGCGGTAACGCGGAGTCTGTTCAGGCATTTATATCCGTAAAACCAATGGGCTAGCGTTTCTTTTTCATGCAACTTCGGCGCACGGGGCGCAGGAATCGGCCTATTGTCGTCTTTTTCAGTGCGGAATGCCATGCATGCAACGGGGCCGCAGAGCGGCCCCGTGCACGGCGGCAAGTCCCGCCGATCCTTCGTGCCGACCGGCTCAGTCGCCGCGTACCTGCGCCATCACCTCGTCGGCGAAGTTCTCGGACTTCTTCTCGATGCCCTCGCCCAGCTCCATGCGCTGGAAACCGGCGACGCTGGCACCGGCCTTGTCCAGCAGCTTGCCCACGGTGGTGTCCGGGTCCTTGACGAAGGGCTGACCGACCAGGGTGACCTCGGCCAGGAACTTGCGGATACGGCCGTCGACCATCTTGGCCACGATCTCCGCCGGCTTGCCGCTCTCCTCCGCCTGGGCGGTGATGATCTCGCGTTCCTTGGCCAGCAGGTCGGCGGGGACGTCCGCTTCGGACACGGCCACGGGCTTGCTCGCCGCCACATGCATGGCGACATCCTTGGCCAGATCGGCGTTGCCACCCTGCAGGTCCACCAGCACCCCGATGCGGCCACCGTGAATGTAGCTGCCGATGGTGCCGCTGGTCTCCATCACCGCAAAGCGGCGCACGGCAATGTTCTCGCCGAGCTTGGCGATGAGTTCCTTGCGCGCCGTCTCGATGCTGACATCGGAGCCGTCCTCGAGCGGCATTTCCATCAGCGCCTCCAGCGACTCGGGGCTGGAGGTCAGCACGCGACGCGCGACCTTGCGCGCGAAGTCCTGGAACTCCTCCTTCTTGGCCACGAAGTCGGTCTCGCAGTTGACCTCGACCTGCGCGGCGCGCTTGCCGTCGTCGCTGATCTCGATCACGATCAGGCCCTCGGCCGCCACCCGGCCGGCCTTCTTGTCGGCCTTGGCCAGGCCCGACTTGCGCAGCAGCTCGACCGCCGCCTCCATGTCGCCGCCGGCCTCGACCAGGGCCTTCTTGCATTCCATCATGCCGGAGCCGGTGCGCTCCCGCAGTTCCTTTACCTGTGCCGCTGAGATTGCCATGCGCTCATCTCCCAAGACTTGTCTGTTTGCGAATTCGGAAACGGGTGCACCCGCCGGTCCCGGCGCGCCATGCCGGGAGCCGGCGGTGCATCGGGGACCGGATCAGGCCTTGGCCTCTTCCCCGGCGGGTGCCGCCGGTTCCTGAACCTCGACGAAATCGTCGTCGCCGACGCCCACCTGCACCGAGGCACTCTTGCCCTCGATGATGGCATCCGCGGCACCGCGCACATACAGCTGAATGGCGCGGATGGCGTCGTCATTGCCGGGGATGACGTAGTCGATGCCTTCCAGCGAGTTGTTGGTATCGACGATGCCGACCACGGGGATGTCGAGCTTCTTCGCCTCGGCAACAGCGATCTTCTCGTGGCCGACGTCGACCACGAACAGCGCATCGGGAATGCCGCGCATGTCCTTGATGCCGCCGAGACTGCGCTCCAGCTTTTCGAGTTCGCGGCGACGCATGAGGGCTTCCTTCTTGCTCAGCCGGTCGAGGGAACCATCCTCGGCCATGGCCTCGAGTTCCTTCAGGCGACGGATGGACTGGCGCACCGTCTTGTAGTTGGTGAGCATGCCGCCCAGCCAGCGATGGTTGACATAGGGCATACCGCAGCGGCGCGCCTCCTCGCCGATGACCTCGCGCGCGGCGCGCTTGGTGCCGACGAACAGCACGGTGCCGCCCTTGGCCGCCAGGCTGCCGAGATAGTTCATCGCCTCGTTGTACAGGGGCAGCGTCTTTTCCAGATTGATGATGTGGATCTTGCTGCGTTCGCCGAAGATGTAGGGGGCCATCTTCGGGTTCCAGAAACGGGTCTGGTGACCGAAATGCACGCCAGCCTCGAGCATCTGGCGCATGGTGACTTCTGCCATGACTAAAACTCCGATTTTGAAGGGTTGGGCCTCCATGCACCCCATGGAACAACCGGCGGCGAATCACCGACGGCACCCGGTCCCATGTGCCGGTGCATGTGCGGATTGGGCGGCCCCGCGGACGGGGCCGGTACTGCAAGCGCGCCTTTATACCACAGCCGGCGCCGCGGGGACAGATGCAACCCGGCCGCGGGCACGGTGGCCGGAACCGGGGCCGGCTTGCTAGACTGCCGCTTTCAGCCAGCAAATCAGGCCCCTCCGGGGCCGTGCCCGAGACTTCAGATCCCCATGTCCGTCACCATCAAGACCCCCGACGAGATCGAAAAGATGCGCGTCGCCGGCCGGCTCGCCGCCGACGTGCTGCAGATGATCCGCCCGCACGTGAAGGCCGGCGTCACCACCGGAGAACTGGACGAAATCTGCCACGACTACATCGTCAACGTGCAGAAGGCCATCCCCGCCCCGCTCAACTACCGCGGCTTTCCGAAGTCCATCTGCACCTCCGTCAACCACCAGGTCTGCCACGGCATCCCCGGCGGCAAGAAGCTCAAGAACGGCGACATCGTCAACATCGACGTCACCGTCATCAAGGACGGCTTCCATGGCGACACCAGCCGCATGTTCATGATCGGCGAACCCTCGGTACAGGCACGGCGCGTGGTCAGCGTCTGCTACGAGGCCATGCGCATCGGCATCGAGATGGTGCAGCCCGGCGTCCGTCTCGGCGACATCGGTCATGCCATCCAGAGCTACGTCGAAAGCCACAGCTGTTCGGTGGTGCGCGAGTACTGCGGCCACGGCATCGGCCGCGAGTTTCACGAGGAGCCGCAGGTGCTGCACTACGGCACCCCCGGCACCGGCCTCGAGCTGCAGCCCGGCATGACCTTCACCATCGAACCCATGGTCAACGCCGGCAAGCGCCAGACCAAGCTGTTGCCGGACGGCTGGACGGTCATCACCCGCGACCGCAGCCTGTCGGCACAGTGGGAGCACACGGTACTGGTCACTGACGACGGCTTCGAGGTGCTCACCCTGCACCCCAGCGAATCGCTGGACACCATGCCCGTCCTGCCCTGATGAACGAACCGGCCTCGCAGCCGCTGGAACCCCAGCAGTGTTTTCCCGACCCGCCCGCACTGGACGGGCTGCTGGACGAGGCAGCGCTGGATGCCGCGCTGGCCGGGGCGGCCGATCCGGTGCCGGTGCTGCGCGACGCCCTGCGCACCGGCGATGCCGCCCTGCGGCGCCACTTCGATGCCGGCGCCTCCGCCGTCGAACTGGTCTATGGCCGCTGCTGGCTGGCCGACCAGCTCATTCGCCGCGCCTGGGACCGGCACTTCGGCGATGCCACCGATATCGCCCTGATCGCCGTCGGCGGCTACGGTCGCGGCGAGCTGCTGCCCGCCTCCGACATCGACCTGCTGATCCTGCTCGAGGAAGGCGCCGAGCCCCGGCATGCCGCCGCCATCGAAACCCTGCTGATGCAACTGTGGGACATGAAGCTGGAAGTCGGCCACAGCGTGCGCACGGTCGCCGAGTGCGTCGAGCAGGCACGGGCCGACATCACCGTCGCCACCAACCTGTTCGAGGCCCGACCGCTGGCGGGACCGCAAGCGCTGTTCGGTGCCCTGCAGGCGGCCATCGGCCCGGACCGGCTGTGGAGCGGCCCCGAGTTCTTCGCCGCCAAGCTGGAGGAACAGGAGGCGCGCCATCGCCGCTTCGGCGACACCGCCTACAACCTCGAACCCAACATCAAGGAGAACCCCGGTGGGCTGCGCGACATCCAGATGATCGGCTGGGTCGCCAAGCGCCACTATGGCTGCGCCACCCTGGCCGACCTGGTAACCCACGGCTTCCTGACCGCGGACGAATACCGGGCCCTCGCCGAGGGCCAGGCCTTCCTCTGGCGCATCCGCTTTGCCCTGCATGTCACTGCGCGGCGGCGCGAGGACCGGCTGCTGTTCGACCACCAGCGCACCCTGGCCGGCCTGCTCGGCTATCCGGAAGACCCCGAACGCCCCACGGCCGCGGTCGAGGCCTTCATGAAGGCCTACTACCGCACCGTCACCCAGCTCAACCGCCTCAACGAGACCCTGCTGCAGCTGTTCCGCGAGGACATCCTCGAGGCGGACGAGGCCGACACGCCGGTGCCGATCAACCGCCGCTTCCAGACCCGTCGCGGCTACCTCGAGGTCACCGCGCCCGATATCTTCATCCGCTATCCCTTCGCCCTGCTGGAACTCTTCCTGATCCTGACCCAGCACCCCGAGATCAAGGGCGTCCGCGCGGCGACCATTCGCCTGGTGCGCGCCCATCGCCACCTGATCGACGACGACTTCTGCCGCGACCTGCGGGCCCGATCACTGTTCCTGGAACTCATCCGCCAGCCGGTCGGCGTCACCCACCAGCTGCGACGCATGAACCGCTACGGCATCCTCGCCGCCTATCTGCCGGCCTTCGGCCAGATCGTCGGCCAGATGCAGTACGACCTGTTTCATGCCTATACCGTGGACGAACACACCCTGTTCGTGGTGCGCAACATCCGCCGGCTGACGGTGCCGGCGTTCTCCCACGAATTGCCCTTTTGCAGCCGGTTGATGCAGGAGGAGATTCCGAAGCCGGAACTGCTGGTGCTGGCCGGCCTGTTCCACGACATCGGCAAGGGCCGCGGCGGCGACCATTCCGAGCTGGGGGCAGTCGATGCCGAACGCTTCTGCCGCGACCACGGCCTCGGCGACTACGACACGGAACTGGTCGCCTGGCTGGTGCGCAGTCACCTGCTGATGTCCACCACCGCCCAGCGCCGGGACATCAGCGACCCGGCCGTCATCCACGAATTCGCACGCCAGGTCGGCAGCCGGGTACGGCTGAACTATCTCTACCTGCTCACCGTATCCGACATCCGCGGCACCAATCCCGAGCTCTGGAACGCCTGGAAGGACACCCTGCTGCGCGAACTCTACGATGCCACCGCCAAGGCGCTGCGCCGCGGGCTCGAGAATCCACAGGACGAACGGGAACTGATCGAGGCCCACCGTCGGCGCGCGGCGGAGCAACTGCGCGAACAGGGTATCTCCGCGGACGATCTTCATCGCCTCTGGGCGCCACTGGGCGACGAATACTTCCTGCGCCACAATCCGCGCGAGATCGCCTGGCAGACCCGCAAGCGGCTGGAGGCCGGCGATCGCGAAACGCTGGTCGCGCTGCGGCCCGACCTGCGCGGCGGCACCGCCATCTTCATCACCACCCCCGTTCGCCCTCGCCTGTTCGAGGTGACCACGGCGGTGCTGGAACAGCTCGGCCTGGACATCGTCGACGCCCGCATCCTGACCAGCGAGGACGGACGCGCGCTGGATACCTATCTGGTGCTGGACGAGCAGGGCCAGCCCATCGAGGACCGCGAACGGCGGCGGATCATCCGTGAACGGCTGCAACAGGCGCTGGCGCCTGAACGACTGGTGCCGCCGCCGGTCACCCGCCGCGCACCGCACCGCTTCCGCCACTTCGACATACCCGTGGAAGTGGACTTCCGGCCCGATCCTTCGGGCGAACGCACGCTGGTGGAACTGATCGCCGCCGACCGGCCCGGCCTGTTGTCCACCGTCGGCCGGGTGTTCACCGAGCAGGGCGTGGAGCTGCACAATGCCCGCATCGCCACCTTCGGCTCCCGCGCCGAGGACGCCTTCTATGTCACCGATACCGAGGGCCAGCCCGTCACCGATCCCGAACGGCAGCAGGCGCTGCGCGCCGCGCTGGTGGCGGCGCTGGAGGGGAACGACTGAGCATGCGCCACGTGCCGGCAGGGTCCACCCGCAGGCAGCCGGTCAGCCATGATCCGGGGCTGCTCAAGTCGGTCTGGCTCGGCGCCGGCGAGGTCGCCGGCCTGACCCAGCTCGCGCGCACCCGGCTGCCGGCCGGCACCGTCACCCGCGCCCATGCCCACACCGACATGACCGAGCTGTTCATTCTGCTGGAGGGCCGGCTGCAGGCCTGCATCGACGGCCGCGAACTGACGCTGGCAGCCGGCGACTGTCTGGTGGTCGCGCCCGGCGAAAGCCACCGCCTGCACAACCCGGGACCGGGCGAGGCCGATCTGATCCATTTTGGTCTGGCCCCGTCCACGCCCGGCACACGGGCCGACCCTGGACTATAGTTGGGGTATGGCGCCGCCCCCGCGGCGCAACACCACGGCGACCCGGCCCGGCCGGCTCCGCCCCACGCCTTTCAGGAGGTTGCCCATGAACACAAGCTGGACCTCAACCACCGAACGCCCCGCCATGCGCGATCCCGGCGACCCGCTCGCCGCCCTCGACCCCTGGAGCGAGGACCTCGCCCGCGAACGGGCCCATGCCCTGGGCATCGAACTCACCGAGACGCACCTGCACATCCTGCATGCCCTGCGCGAGAACTTTCGCGCCCACCCGGATGCCCATGCCCGGGAAGTGCTGGAGTGCATGGAATGCATCGCCGCGCCGGACGGCAACAAGCGCCATCTGTACGCCCTGTTCCCCGGTGGCCCGGTGCGCCAGGCCTGCGAACTCGCCGGCCTGCCGGTCCCGCCGGGCGCCAGCGACCCCTCCTTCGGCAACGTCATGTAGGGGCTGAAACGGAACGGCCCGCCGGGAGGCGGGCCGTTCGGGTTTTGGCGTCGGTGGCCTGTGCGGCTAGCCCGCATATTGCACCAGGGGCTGCGGATGATGGCGGATTTGCAGCCGGGCTCGGGGAGAGCTGGAACGAAAGCCGTAGCCGTCGCTACGGCTTGAGTGAAGCACCCCCGAGGCCGAGCGAAAATCCGCCAGGGCCGCAGCAGGAAGCGGGCGGGCACAAATCGTACTCCGGGCCATGGGCAAAAAATCCGGTTCATTACGTACCAGGACAACAAGTTGGCTCCCGCCCGCTTCCGACCTGGTGCAATATGCGGGCTAGAACAGTACGCGGATCTGCAGGTTGGTCCGATTCGCCGGATAGGTCGCACCACCGCAGTTGGCGCAGAATACCGAGCCCGTGTTGGCCACGCCGTCGTCGATGTCCTCGTCGAGCCGTTGCGCTGCCTCGGTGCTCAGGTTCTGGACGATCAGCCAGATACCGCTGCGACCGCCATTGCTGCCGGAGTAGATACCGCTGTAGGGTCCCCCATAGGGATGGTTGGGGTTGGCATCGCCACCGGTGTCGGTGGGATCGCCGGGAATCAGGCCGGCATAACGCAGATGCTGCCAGACCATGCAGGATTCGTCACCTGCCGCATTGCAATATCCCCCGTTGATGGTGCCGCCACCGTTGCCATTGGGTGCCGCGGCGTCGAGCTTGACGCTGGCCTGATCGAAGTCGCCTGGCAGCGCCCGATAACGATCCTGGAAGCTGTAGAAGGCCGCGGCGTAGGACTGGACCTCACTGCGCAGGCTCTTGTACTTGGCATTGGCGATCATCTCCTGGCCCTTGAGCACCCCGCCCAACAGGAGTCCGATGATGACCAGCACGATGGCGATTTCCACCAGGGTGAATCCGGATTGACGATGTTTCATGAGCTTGCTCCTGCTTGAACCCTTGGTCTTGCCCGCTGTCCCGCATGGCGGGGCTACCCCCTTAGCGGCCAGGCCCGATCAGACCTTGAATCTGCTGGCCGTTTACCTTTCAAGCCATTGTTTTATAAACCTTCTCAGGGCAGCTGCCCGCCCGCCACCATGCGGCTGAACAGGGTCGTGGCCGGCACCCAGACCACCAGGTCGTCGAACGCGGGCTGATAGTCGCTGGCGACGAAGCAGCGGTCGCTGTCGCGGTTTTCCTGCTCCAGGGCGCCGGCGTTGCGTGTCTTGCCGTCCGAACGCACCAGTGCCGGGACATTGTCCCCGTACAGGGTGCCGCCGCAGTTGGCGGCATCGGTCGCCTGGATGCGGCCGTTGCCGCTGCCGGCGGTGGCCAGGGTGAAGGTGGTGGTGAAGGCCCCGTTCACGGCGTAGCGCCAGGGGTTGCCCCAGGCATCGGTGGCGCTCACACCCAGGCTGGCATGCGGCAGCGCGCCGACCCGCATCCGGTTCGCGGCCGAGGGACAGGCGTCGTTGTCCAGTCCGTCGCCATTGCTGTCCGGACAGGGCAGGCGCCTGTTGATCAGGGCGTAGCCGATCAGGGCCTCGCGGATGGTCTCCAGCGTCGCCTGCGTTTCCTCGCGGCGTTCGCGCTCCATCTGGCTGGCGAGCGGCATCAGCATGCCACCCAGCAGCAGGCCGATGATGACCAGCACCACCGCCAGTTCCACCAGCGAAAAGCCCCGCTGCATGTCTCTCATGGTGGCAGACCTCCCGGCGTTGCCCGGTCGATGCGGGCAATGAGTTCGGACGAGGGCACCCAGGCGACCAGATCGTCGAAGGGCCCGCCCGGCGCCGCCGCATCGGCCGTCGGCGCCCGCTGCACGAAGGACGTGGTCGCGGTGCGGTTGGTGTTCTCGTCGATGTGGCTGGCGGGCGGATTGGCCAGCGCCGCGCCGCTCCCGGTGCGCGCGCCCAGGCCGTTGGGACCATGCGACAGGATCACCGCCGGCAGCGCCGTCGCGACCGGCACCAACGCCCCGCCCGCATCGCGGGTCCGCACCTGCATGTCGCCGGCGCTGGTCAGGGTCAGGCTGCAACCGCTGGCGAAGGCCGGATCGACCACGTAGCGATAGCGATGCTGCCAGGCATCCAGCCGGCCCAGCCCCAGCGTCTGCCAGGGCAGGAATCCGGCCCGGGTGGCCGAGCTGCAGCTGGCCGCGGCCACCCCGCTGGTGGCGCTGGTGCTCGGACAGGGCAGGCAGCCATTGAGCACCGCATGGCCCATCAGTGCCTCGCGAATCTCGCCCAGGCGACCGCTGTCGTCGGCGGCGCGTTCCAGCGCGGGACGTCCCTTGTTGAGCGCGGTCAACAGAAAATAGGCACTGCCGGTGACCAGCAGCAGGGCAAAGACGATCAGGGCCGCGCCCCCTTGTGCTCGATGCGGGTTCATCCGGTATCCCCGCTTGCCGCCTTCGGCGCTACGCTGTCCGGTGCTTCCGGTGCGGGTTGGTAACCCTCGCGGACCTCGCCGGTGATCCGGTCCAGCACCTGGCCGGGCTTCAGGTCGCGGCGGGTGCCCTTCGCATCCAGTTCCAGTCGCACCCACCCGTCACGGAACAGGCTGACATCGCTGCCCGGCGCGTCCGGCGCCACCCCGGCCCCGTTGATCCATACCCGCCGCCGGCCGTCGCTGCTCATCATGATGCCGTCCACCCGCAACCGGTCGACCACTGCCACCGGTGTCTCCACCGGCACCCGGCCCTGGCGCCGGGCCTCGATGCGCCCGCGCTGTTCCGGCGTGGTAAACAGCCGGCCCAGGTCGTCGCCCGCCTGCACCGGCATCAGCGCCGGCAGACCGGCCGCCAGCAGCAAACTGCGGATCAGGCGGCTCACAGCAGCATCTCCTCGTCCTCGGCCGACGCCGGCGGCGTATCCAGGCTATACCAGTCGAGCAGGCACTCGGCCGTGAGATTGGGTCCGTCGACACGCACCTCGCCCGTGTCGTTGACCCGATTCAGGCGACAGCGACTGACCTCGAAGAAGCCCTGCCCACGGACCGCGAGCAGATCGAGGAAATCGACCAGATCGCCCTCGTGGGCGAGATCCATGCGCAACTGCATGCGGGTCACGTAGAGGGCCAGACCATTGCCGGGCAGGCTGGCACGCGCCGAAGGCATGCGTGCCGAGACCTGGAACTTCAGCCCCAGCACCCCGGCACGATCCCCTGCCTCGCGCACGGCCTCGATCCAGACCAGCCGGCGCTCGGGGCCGATGAAGCCTTCTGCCCGCAGGCGGCGGAAGGCCGCGCCGTGATCGGCAATGATGCGAATCGCCTCGCGGGTCTCGCGCGCCTCGTCCTGCAAGGTCGCCAGCAGTTCCTCGGCGTCGCGGGCGGCCTGCGCCATCTGGCTGCGCCAGGCGAGACTCCCGAGCGCAACCACCAGCGCCAGCCCCAGCAGCCCCAGGCTGAGCAGCCAGCGGGCGGAAAGCCTTCGCCAGTCCGGAATCCCGAATTTCATCCCTGCCCCTCCAGGACCAGCCTGACCGCGAAGCGCGCACGCCGCACCACCTCCTCACCACTCAGACTGCCGGCGACACGCGCATCGGAAGCCGTGTTGAGCGGCAACTGGTCGGCAGCCGCACGGAACACGCCCAGACGGTGACGCAGATCCTCGACCAGTGCCTGCACCCGCTGATGGGCGCGGGTGAAGTTGCCGTCGAAGGGCACCACCTCGCCCTCGAGCCGGCTGATGGCGTAGCGCCGGCGCTCGCCCGGCTCGGCCTCGATGGGCTCGCCGTCCGGCCCCAGCTCCGGCATCGCCTCCTGCAGGGTCTCGTCGGCGGCACCCGGCTCCCGCGCGTCGGGGTTCTCGCTGACGAACCAGTCCAGCGCCCGCGGCGCCAGTCCACCGTGCGCCATCAGTCGCTGTCCCAGCGTGGCCAGGGCACGATGCGGGTCCCGTCGCTCCTGTTGCAGGCGCTGGGCCAGGGCCACCGCCGCCTGCATCAGGTGCGGATCGAATTCGGTCTCCGGGAGCGCGGCGCGCACCGTCTCCAGATGCTGCTCCGCCAGCGCGATGCGCTGTTCCGTCGCCGCGCGTTCTGCCTGCAGGGCCAGGCCGTCGAACAGGTTGAGGCCGGCCCAGAACACCGCAGCCACCAGCGCCGTGGCCGCCACCGCCGGCGCGGCGCGCTCGGCGCGATGCCGCCACCGCCGCTTCCGGTCCTCGACGAGCGTGTAGTGGTCGGCCCGGGGGCGGCTGGCGAGCAGCGCCGCGAACAGGCCGTCCGCGCAGGCATCCAGCGGCTGGCCGCGATAGCCGATGCGGGCGGCGGCCTCGTTCATGTCCAGGAACTCGTAGTGATCGAGCCCGCGTTCCTGCCCCATGGCCTGCAGCGCGGCGAGGCGTTCCCCCGCGCTCGGCATGGCTGTCTCCAGGGTGCGGTCGCGTGCCAGCAGATGCAGGTTGGAGAGATAGCGCTTGGTCTTGCCAATCTCGGCGTGCACGAAATCGGCATAGGCCTCGGGCGTCAGCCCGGATGGCACCGGCGTCAGGCGGCTGAAGCGCAGCCGGCCACCGACCACGAACGACTGTCGCAGGCCGCTGTCGCAGCCCTCGCTGACCACCAGCAGCTCGGCCTTGCGGTCGCGCAGCCGGGTCACCAGAGACGGCGTCAGCAACGCCACCGAACAGAGCCCGGCCACCGGCACCTGGCGCTGGCGCAGGGGCTCGAGCCAGACGTCGATGACTTCGGGATTGGTCAGGGCACTGAACAGCACCTCGTCGCGCCTGCGGTCATCGGCCTTGCGGCCCAGTACCTCGGCGCGCCGGTAGGGCGTGCTGCGAAACAGCCGCGCGCCATGCCGCGCCAGCAGGGCCTGGCGATCGCGGCCGCTGGCATGCGCCACCGGCTCGATGCGGAAGTCCTCCTCGACCAGATCGGTGAACACCTGGGTATCCAGCGCACCGACACCGTCGAGATAGTCGGCAAACCCCGCCTGCCCCGCCGCGTCGGCCGGGAAGAAGCCCGCCATGTCCAGGCGTCCCCGGTCCAGGTGCCAGACCCGCAGGCCGGCGGCGGTAATGAGCAGGATCTGCCGCATCAGGTGATCCTCGTCAGGATGTCATAGATGGGCCCGAGCACCGACATCATCACCCAGCCCAGCAGCAGGCCCAGGATCACCGTCATGGTGGGCTCGATCAGGGTCTGCACCCGCTCGATGGATTCGCGCACGTCGCGGGTATAGAAATAGGCCACATTGTTGAGGGCGTGATCCAGCGCGCCCGTGTTCTCGCCCACCCGCAGCATGCGCAGCACCAGCGGCGGGAACAGGGCCGTGTTCTCGAACGCCGCCGTGAGACCGACGCCCTCGCCGATCTGGCGCTGCACGCGCGCCAGCGCCTCCTCGATGACCTTGTTGTCGACCAGTTCCCCGGTGATGCGCAGGCCATCCAGCACGGTGATACCGGCGCCGTACATGAGCGCGAAGTTGGATGCGAAGCGCGCCAGCAGGATCTTGCGCAGGATGGGTCCCAGCGGCCACAGGGACAGCTTCAGTCGATCGACCTCGTAACGGATGCGCGGACTGGTGCGCGCGCCCAGCCGCAGCCCGAAGAACAGCGCCGGCGGCGCCGCCAGCACCAGGTACCAGTAGTCGGTGAGAAAGCCGGACAGTGCGATCAGCGCCCGGGTATGCAGCGGCAGCTCGCCGCCCATGCTGGCGATGAAGCTGGTCAGCTGCGGCACCAGGTAGATCATCATGAAGAAGAAGACAGCGATCACCACCAGGCCCACGAAGGCCGGGTACATGACAATCTTCCTGGCCTGCGCCGCCAGCTCGTCCTGCCATTTCAGCGACTCGGTCAGCTCGCGCAGCACATCGGGCAGCAGGCCGCTGGCCTCGCCGGCCCGGATCAGGCTGACGAACACGCGGCTGAAGATGGCCGGAAAGCGTTCCAGCGCCTCGGACAGGGTCTTGCCGCCCTCGATGTCCTCGATCAGGGTGGAAATGACCTCGCGGAAGCGCGGATTGGATACGCTGTCGCGCAGGTCGCCCAGACCCTCGAGAATGGGCACGCCGGCGCGGGTGAGCTGCTCCAGGTGGAAGGTGAAGGTGATCAGTTCCTGGCGTCCGACCCGGCCGCGGCCGAGCGACAAGCCGCCGCGCCGCGCCGGCCGCGCGCGGATCATCTCCAGCCCCATGCGGGCGAGCCGCATTTCCAGATCGGCGTCGTTGGCCGCCTCGATGCGGCCGAGCACGATCTTGCCGTCGTCGTTGATCGCCTTGTAGTCGAATGCGGTCATGTCGGTGTCACAGGCGGTCGGTCAGGTCCACCACGCGCGAGATCTCGTCCAGGGTCGTGGATCCGTCCAGCACGCGGCGCACGGCATCCTTGACAATGGGCTGGAAGCCCTTGTCCAGCGCCATGTCCAGCAGCTCGCGGCGCGTTGCCCGCCGAGCCACCAGTTCGTCCAGGTCGGCATCCATCTTCAACAGTTCCATCACCGCGATGCGGCCGCGATAGCCAGTGTGGTGACAGCGCTCGCAGCCGCGGGCCCGGGCGACCTGTACCGGCGTGTCGGCCTCCACCCGCAGCAAGCGACGCTCCAGTTCATTGGGTTCGACCTGCTCACGGCAGTCCGGACAGACGCGCCGTACCAGCCGCTGCGCCACCACGCCGATGATGTTGCCGGCGAGGATGTCCGGCACGATGCCCAGGTCGAGCAGGCGCGGGATGGCGCCGATGGCGGAGTTGGTGTGCAGGGTGGAGTACACCTGATGGCCGGTCATGGCGGCGCGCACGGCCATGTCGGCGGTGTCCTCGTCGCGGATCTCGCCGACCAGAATGATGTCCGGGTCCTGGCGCAGCATGGAGCGGATGCCGGCGGCGAAGTCCATCTTGGCGGCCTCGTTGACCGAGGTCTGCCGGATCAGCTGCATCGGATATTCGACCGGATCCTCCAGGGTCATGATGTTGACCGACTCGCTGTTGACGTAGTTGAGCATCGAATACAGCGTCGTGGTCTTGCCGCTGCCGGTGGGGCCGGTCACCAGGATGATGCCCTCCGGCCGCGCCATCATCACCTTGAGCATGGCCAGCGAATCGTCGGGCAGGCCGAGATCGTCCAGCGCCACGATACCCTTGCTGCGGTCGAGGATGCGCAGCACGATGTTCTCGCCCCAGGTTGTCGGCTGCACCGACACGCGGAAGTCCACCGGCCGCCCGAACAGGGTCAGGGAGATGCGGCCGTCCTGCGGCGCTCGGGTCTCGGCGATGTTCATGCCCGACATCACCTTCAGCCGCACGGCGATCCCCGACCAGTAGTTCTTGTGGAGCGAGCGGACCTGGCGCAGCACGCCGTCGATGCGGTAACGCACCCGCAGGAAGCCCTGCTCGGGCTCGAAGTGGACGTCCGAGGCACCGGCCTTGACCGCATCGGACAGCATGGCATCGACCAGCCGCACCAGCGGCTGGCTGTATTCCTCCGCCTCGCCGGCGAAGCTGTCGTAGTCGATCTGGCCGGTCTCGATCTCGTGCAGGATGCCGTCCACCGACAGCTCGTAACCGTAGAACTGGTCGATGGCGTTCTCGATCTCGGTCTGCGCCGCCAGCAGCGGATGGATGTCGACCTGGCCGCCCAGCACCGCGCGCAACTGGTCGATGGCCACCACGTTGGTGGTGTCGGCCATGGCCACCGTGAGCAGGCCACGCGCATGGTCCAGCGAAATGGGCAGCGCGCGGTAGCGCCGGGCCACGTCCTTGGGGATCAGCGCCAGGGCATCGCTGTCCACTACAACCTTGTTCAGGTCGACACTCTCCTGCCCCAGTGCCTCGGACAGGGCGTCGCGCACGATGGCCTCGGTGGCAAAGCCGAGGCTGACGATGATGCGGCCGAGCTGTTCGCCGCGCTTCTTCTGCTCGGTGAGCGCGATGCGCAACTGATCGGGGCTGAGCACGCCCTTCTCGATCAGGATGTCGCCGATGCGGCGCGGCGGCTTCTGCGGTACGGCACTCACGATCCCGCCCCCCCCGAGAGCTGTGCGATGCGCCGCTCCAGCGCCTGGAGATCGAAGGCCACGGTCCGGCCCATCGCCAGTTCCCGCGCCTGGCGGTAGAAACCGAGCGCTGCCTGCGGCTTGCCCAGGCGATCCAGCGCCACGGCCAGGTTGAAGGCATGCTCCGGCCGTTCCGGCGCCAGCCGGTGGGCCTCGAAATAGGCGCGCTGCGCCTCCGCCCAGCGTCCGGCCTGCGCGTGCAGGCTGCCAAGGGCGAAATGCAGGCGGGCATCGTCCGGATGGCGCTGCAGCTGCACCCGCAGGCGGCCGATGTCGCGCTGTTCCCCGCCCTCGAGCAGCGCCAGCGCGGCCAGCGCCGCGGTATCGCTGGGATCACGCCGCAGCACCTCGCGGTAGTGCGTGCGCGCAGTTGCCGCGTCGCCCTGGCGCAGGGCAACGGCACCCAGGCCCATGTGCGCGTCGCGATTTCCGGGTTCGCGGCGCAGGACCTGCCGGTAGCGTTCGCTGGCCGAGTCCAGGTCGCCGCGGCCGAAGGCCGCGAAGGCCGCCGCCAGATCGGCATCGACCGGACGCGGGCGCACCACGCGCCGGATGCGAATGCCGGCCGCAGTCGTGGCCGGCGGTGGCGTGTTCGCCGAGGGATTTGGCGTGGTCATGGCCGCTGCCGCGGGCGGCTCGGCGTCGGGCGCCGCGACAGGCGCCGGGGACGGAGATTCACCCTTGGCCGTCGGGCCCGACACCGGTCGTAGCCGGGTGGGGCCGCTCAGCATCGTGGCCGCCGGTTCCGGTCGCGCGTCGGCGACCCCGCTTTCCGGATCGGTTTCGGGCCCGATGGCAACGGGTTCTGCTGCCCCTGGCACGAACTCGTCGCCGGCGCCGCTCATCTGCAGGTAGCCGTATCCGGCCAGCAGCAGCAGGATCACCGCCGCCAGCCCGCCGAGCATGAACTTCATCCGCCGTTGCGCAGCGGCCTTGCGGGCCCGGGTCAGGGCCACCAGCCGTTCCGCCTGCACCCGCTCCGGTTGTGCCTCGACGGACAGTTCCGCCGCTGCCTGCGGCGGGGGGGCAACGGACGCCTGCTCGGGCCCAGGGCCGGGTGCCCGCGGCGCCGGTTCCGGCGACACGGCAGCGGGTGCCGCTTCTGTTGCTGCTTGCGCTTGCGCTTGCGCTTCCGGTTCCGGTTCCAGCTCCGGTTCGGCGACCGTCACAGGCTGATCCTCGTCGGCGTGGGCTTGCGGCGCCGGCTCCGGCGGCTCGGCCTCCGCTTCGTCCAGGGCTTCGAAGTCGGCCCCGGTCGCGGCCTCCGGCGGTGTGTCCAGCGGAGCCAGCGACAGGTCGGCGCCCTGTTCCTGTTCCGATGCCGCCGGTTCCGCGGCTGCGCACGACCCTGTTTCGGGCAAGCCCTGCGGAGCCCGCGTCCTTCCGGCATCCGCTGCCGCGGCCTCCCTGTCGTTACCCTTTGCCCGGCCCCTCTCGGCCTGGCGCAGGGCGTCCATGAGCAGGCTCATGACCCGTCACCTCCGAACCGCGGGGGCGGGGTCAGGCGTTCCGGATCGCCGCTGAAGGGCTGCGCCGCGGGCAGGTAGTCGCGGAAGTCGGCAAGCTCCTGGTTCAGGCTTGCGTCGCGGATCACCCGCGGGCGCAGGAAGATCACCAGTTCGGTGCGACTGACACGGTTTTCGCGCATGCTGAACAGCTCACCCACGCCCGGCAGCTCCGACAGCCCCGGCGTGCCCCACTTGCCGAGATCGACGCTGTCCTGGATCAGGCCACCCAGCACCGCCGTCTGCCCGGACTGCACGCGCAGGATGGAGTCCATCTCCCGCACCTGGATCTGCGGCACCCGGCTTTCGATCTCGAACGGCGCCAGCGAGGGATTGGGATCATTGACGAAGCCGGTCACGCGCGAGATGGTGGGCCGCACGTTGAGGATCACCGTCTCGGTCTCGCTGATCTGCGGCGTCACGCTCATCACGAATCCGACCGGTACCGTATGTACGGTGGAGGTGAAGGTCGTGGTCGCGAAGCCCTGGCCGCTGGTGGTATCGGCCTCGACGGTGAAATAGACCAGATTGTCCACCACCTTGAGCAGCGCGGTCTGGTTGTTGATGGCCATGATCTTGGGGCTGGACAGCACCTTGACGTCGCCGAAGCGCCGCAGCATGCCCAGGGTGGCGCTGACGTCACCGCGGCGGGTGGTCGGATCCGCATAGGTCAGCAGGGTGAAGGGTTCCTGGCTGAATGTGGTCCCGATCAGGGACTGGTCGATACCCCAGCCGGCATTGTTGGCAATCACGTTCCAGTCCACGCCCAGCTGGTAGTCGTCGTTCAGCCGGACCTCGACCACGGTGGCCTCGATCAAAACCTGGCGCTGGGCGCTGTTGAGCAGGGTATCCAGATAGGCCTGTATCTCCCGGTGCTGGCGGCTGGTGGCGCGCACCGTCAACAGCCCCGCCTCCGGCGAGGCGAACACCTGGCGCAGGGCGCCTTCCTCGCCGTCGCTGCTGTCCGTGCCGGCGACGGGGACATCGGGCGACCCGTCCCCGGCCTCCGCGGGCGTTGCCGCCTGCGCCGTCGCAGCCTCCGATGCCGCAACCTCACCTGCGCCAAGGATGGCCTCGACATTGGCGACCAGGGTGTTCCAGAAGCGCTGGTTGGATGTGCTCACCACGGTGGTGGTGGAGTTGTTGTTGCCGGCTTCGCCACTGCTGTCGCCGACCGCCGAGGCCCCGGTGGTGGCGATCTGGGTGGCGACGCTGACCGTGCTCTGGTTGTCGCGCGCCATGTTGACGTAGTCGACGCGGTAGGTGTGCAGATAGGGCGCATCGGGCTCGACGATCAGGGTGTCGCCATGGCGGATGAAGCGCAGGTCCACCTGCCGCGCGATGCGATCGAGGATCTGCGGCAGGGTCTGGTCGACGGCGTTGAGAGTGACCCGCCCGCTGACCTCCGGATGCACATCGACGTTGACCTTGGCATCGCGGGCCAGCGCAAACAGCAGCTCGCGTACCTCGGCATCGGTGACCACCACCGTGTACAGGGCCTCGGGCGCCCGCGGTTGCGGCGCCTCCAGTACCGGCATCTGATGCACTGGCTCGGGAATGTCGGCAGTTGCCAGGGCGCCGCCATCGACGTGACCGCGATCGGGGCGCTCGGGCGTGGGCGCGCAGGCACCAAGACCAAGAGGCAGCAACAGGCAGACCGCGGTTCGCCGGATTCGCTGAAACAGGCTTC
The DNA here is from genome assembly GCF_027000115.1 of Thiohalobacter sp. Lineage (NCBI taxonomy): Bacteria > Pseudomonadati > Pseudomonadota > Gammaproteobacteria > Thiohalobacterales > Thiohalobacteraceae > Thiohalobacter > Thiohalobacter sp. The sequence goes on from NZ_JALTON010000054.1 coordinate 88,500, forward strand.
CGTTCATGATGCAGTTCCCGTGTCCGTTGCCAGGGCGTGGCGTTCGAATTCCCTGCGCACCGCTTCCAGCGAACGCAGGTAGGGATGGTTGCGGGCGAGCCGCTCGGGCAGGGCCGCCAGCGCGGCGCGCGCCTCGGCAACTGAATCGAAGCGACCCAGCAGCACTGACCAGCGCGGCTCGCCACTTACCCGGGTCGGCGCGATCAGCAGCCGCTCGCGCAGCGGTGCCATGTCCGTGGAGTCGAGCAGGCGTCGCAGCGGCGCGGGGTCGGCGCTGTCGGTGGTGAGTAGCTGGATGGCATAGCCGGAACCGTCACCCGCGGCCCTGCGGCTTTCCGCCAGCAGGCGTTGCAGGGGATCCTCTGCGGAAACCGGCGTGGCAGACGCGGGCGTACCGGCGGCCGGCGCAATGGCCGCAAGCTCGCTGACGCTGGGCAACGCCGGCGCGGAGAAGTCAGGAACGGGGCCGTGCAACGGCAACAGCAGCAGGGCCGCGAGCCCGGCTGCGAGCGCAGCCCCCCAGCCCCAGGCCGGGCGCGGCAGGCGGGCGAACAGGGCCTGCATGCCGGGACCGGGCAGTTCGCTGTCGGCGATGGCTCGGCGCAGGTGGCGCGCCGTGACCTGCCTGCGACCCTCGATGTAGGCGGCCAGCAATGCCTTGTCGGCTAGGATATGGATGCGCCGCACCAGGCCGCGGGAGGCCCGCGCCAGCAGTCGCAACGCCCCAGGGGTGAAGGGATCGGCACCGCGATAGCCGGCGGCGCGCAAGCGGAACTGCACATAATCGCCGATCTCTGCCGGCGACAGGGGTTCGAGATGAAAACTCTGGGTGATGCGCTCGCGCAACTGGCGCAGCTCGTGGACGGCGAGCAGGTCGTCCAGTTCCGGCTGGCCGAACAGCACCAGCTGCAGCAGCTTGGCCTCCCGGGTCTCGAGATTGGACAGCAGCCGCACCGACTCCAGCGCCGCCCCGTCCATGGCCTGGGCCTCCTCGATGAAGACGACCACGGGACGACCCTCGGCGTGACGACGCAGCAGGTGGCCCTGCAGGGTCTGCAGCAATGCCAGCCGACCGCCCTCGGCCGGCAGCCCCAGCTCAAGCGCGATCGCGGCGAGCACCTCGTCGCTGCCCAGCGAGGGATTGGCGAGATAGACCACCTCGGCGCGCTCGGCGAGCCGTTCGGCCAGCATGCGGCAGAGCATGGTCTTGCCGCTGCCGACCTCGCCGGTGAGCTTGACCAGACCCTCGCCGCGCTCGATGGCGTAGACCAGCGCGTCCAGCAGCGCGCCACGGCGGGCGCCGGCGTAGAAGCAGCGGGTATCCGGCGTGATCCGGAATGGCGGGCGGCTAAGCCCGAAGTGCGTCTCGTACATGGCGGTCAGCCCTGATCAGAGGTACAGCCGCCACAAGCAAGCTTTGGACCAGTTACCGGAAGGGGCTCAAGTGCCCTTCGTATCCAGTTGATATCACATGGATTTGACAAAGGCAGGGCCGTTGCCCCAAGCGCCATTTTCTCCAGGCCGTCAATCGGTTGACGTGGATTTCGGGAGCTGCGCAAGCCTGCAGTTCGGCAGGCAGGCGTTCGGCCGGCGTCCCGGCCAGGCGCGGCTACGGCTCGAATCCGCTCATGGCCCGATGCCGATCAGTTCCAGCGCGTTGCCGTCCGGATCGCGGCAGAAGATCGCTGCACGCCCGGAACGGCTGCGGGTAAAGGCCACGCCGGCGGCCTCCAGCCGCGCCACCAGTGCCGGCAGATCATCCACCGCGAGGGCCACATGCCGGTCGCGTCCGCCGTGTTCGGGACGGCCGGAGACCGGATCGGGGTTGGGCAGTTCCAGGAGATGGATCTGGGCCTCACCCAGCGTCAGCCAGGCGCCGGGATAGCCGAGGTCGGGCCGGTCGGGCGCGACCTCGAGACCGATCAGATCGCGATAGAAACCCAGCGCGCGCCCGGTGTCCGCCACCAGCAGACTGACATGGTGCAATCGTACCTTCATGCCGGCCCTGCCTGCGGCAGACGCGCCGCCAGCCAGGCCGCGGTGACGATCATCAGCCCGCCCGCCCATTCGTTGGGCCGCACCGTCTCATCGGTAAGCAACGCCGCCGACAGGGCACCGGCCACCAGCTCGAACAACAGGATCACCGCCGAACGATGCACCGGCATGTGGGTCACGCCGTACTGCACCGAAACCGTCATCAGCACCATGCCGAACATCCCCAGTGCGACGGCGCCACCCCATGCCATGACCGGCGCGGCCGGTGGCGTCACCGAGCCCGTGAGCAGCAGCGCCACCCCAGCCACCGCCATCACCCCCAGCCAACTCGCCCAGGTCTTCCACCACAAGGCCACGCCGTGCAGGCGCCGCACCATGACATTGGTCAACGCAAACGCCATGCCGGAAGAGACCGCCAGCCAGTCCGCGCGGCCGCGCGGCCAGGGCAGGCCGATGTCCGGATCCCACAGCATTACCAGCGCGCCCGCGAAGGCCAGCACGAACACCCGGCGTGCGAGCACGGTCAGGCGCTCGCCGAGCAGCCAGTAGCCGAGCAGCAGCGTCCACAGCGGCGACAGGAAGAACAGCAGCATCACCCGCACGACATTGCCCTCGATCACGGCAAGTATATAGGCCACGTTGGTCCAGCCCGCGGCCAGACACATCCACAGTAAGTCCAGGCGCTGGCCGGCCAGTCGCGGCGGGCGCCGCAGCACGGGCAGCACCACCAGCGCCGCCGAGGCGTAGATCACCAGCGTGGCCCACAGGCCCGACAGCCCGGCGCCTTCCAGCAGTCGCAGCGGATACCACAGCAGACCCCACAGGGTGGCCGCCAGCAGCAGACTGGCGACCGCAAGCGGGCCGTTTTCGGGTTTGGCAGCGTTCACGTATAATCGCGCCCTTTCCGGATCAGGCTGCATGGTATCGGTTCGTCCCGCCGCTTGCAGCCGCAAATCGCCGCGCCGGCCGACCCCGCATGAATCCCGATCTCAAGCGATTGCAGCCCTACCCCTTCGAGCGCCTGGCCCAACTCAAGGCCGGGGTAACGCCGCCTGCGTCGCTGGCCCACATCAACCTGTCCATCGGCGAGCCGCAGCACGCGCCGCCACACCTGGCCGCCGAGGCCCTGATCGAGCATCTGCACCAGCTGGCCAACTACCCCGTAACGAGAGGCCGCCCGGAACTGCGCGCCGCGATTGCCGACTGGCTGACGCAACGCTTCGATCTGCCTGCCGGTGCGGTTGACCCCGAGCGCCATGTGCTGCCGGCCAACGGCACCCGCGAGGCCCTGTTCGCCGTCGCCCAGGCTCTGGTCGACCGCACTCGCGCGCCGCTGGTGGTCTGCCCCAATCCCTTCTACCAGATCTACGAGGGCGCCGCCTTCCTCGCCGGGGCCGAGCCCTGGTTCGTCGACACCACCGAGGCCAGCGGCTTCCTGCCCGACTTCGCGGAGGTTCCTGCGGAGATCTGGGAGCGCTGCCAGCTCGTCTACCTGTGTACGCCGGGCAACCCCACCGGCGCGGTGATGGGCACGGAGGCGCTGCAGGGGCTGATCGAACTCGCCGACCGTTTCGACTTCGTCATCGCCAGCGACGAGTGCTACTCCGAGCTCTACCCGGACGAGGACCGGCCGCCGCCGGGCCTGCTGGGCGCAGCCGCTGCCCTGGGCCGCGACGACTTCCGCCGCTGCCTGGTGTTCCACAGCCTGTCCAAGCGCTCCAACCTGCCCGGCCTGCGCTCGGGCTTCGTGGCCGGCGATGCCGAACTCATCGCCCGCTTCCACCGCTACCGAACCTATCACGGCTGCGCCATGCCGCCGCCGGCCCAGGCCGCCAGCATTGCCGCCTGGCGCGACGAGCCCCATGTGCGGGAGAACCGGGCGCGCTACCGCGAGAAGTTTGCCGCCGTGCTGGACATCCTCGGCGACGCGCTCGAGGTGCGGGCGCCGGATGCCGGCTTCTATCTCTGGCCCCGGACGCCCGTCGACGACACCGAGTTTGCCCGCCGCCTGTACGCCGAGGAACATGTCACCGTGCTGCCCGGACGTTTCCTGTCGCGCGAGACGGCTGCCGGCAATCCCGGCGCGGGCCGGGTGCGCATGGCACTGGTGCCCGATCTCGAAGACTGCATCGAGGCGGCGGAGCGCATCCGTCGCTTCCTCTCCCGACTCTGACGCATCCAGGAACCCACAGGAGCCCGACCATGAACGACATCCAGCCCATCATCGAGGAAGCCTTCGAGCGCCGTGCCGACATCAACCCGCGCAGCGTGGAACCCCTGGTCAAGGAGGCCGTGCTCGAGGCCATCGACCTGCTGGATTCCGGCAAGGCCCGGGTCGCCGAAAAGATCGATGGCGAATGGAAGGTCCACGACTGGCTGAAGAAGGCCGTGCTGCTGTCCTTCCGTATCGAGGACAACCAGTTCATGAAGGGCGGCTTCACCAACTACTACGACAAGGTGCCGTCCAAGTACGCCGACTACAACTCGCGCGACTTCCGCGAATCCGGCGTGCGCGTGGTACCACCCGCCGCGGCCCGCCGCGGCGCCTACATCGCACCGGGCGTGGTGCTCATGCCCTCCTACGTCAACATCGGCGCCTATGTCGACTCCGGCACCATGGTCGACACATGGGCCACGGTCGGCTCCTGTGCCCAGATCGGGAAGAACGTGCACCTCTCCGGCGGTGTCGGCATCGGCGGCGTGCTGGAGCCGCTGCAGGCCGCACCGACCATCATCGAGGACAACTGCTTCATCGGTGCCCGTTCCGAGATCGTCGAGGGTGTGATCGTTGAGGAGGGCTCGGTGATTTCCATGGGCGTGTACATCGGCCAGAGCACGCGCATCTACGACCGTGAAAAGGACGAGATCATCTACGGCCGCGTGCCTGCGGGATCGGTGGTGGTATCCGGCAACCTGCCCTCCAAGGACGGCAAGTACAGCCTCTATTGCGCGGTGATCGTGAAGAAGGTCGACGCCAGGACCCTGAGCAAGGTAGGCATCAACGAGCTGCTGCGGAACATCTGACCGACATAGCCTGCTCTCGGTCCCCTGGCAGCGCAGCCTCTGATGGGCACGCTGCGCTTTGCCCATCCTACCTCCAGGCCGTCGGCCGGGGAGACAGTTCTGTAGGATGGGCAAAGGCCCGGAGGGCCGTGCCCATCACATCCGCGGTGTAAAGCCGATGGGCACGTCGCTTTGTTTCTTTGCCCGTCCTGTCCCGCGCACCTCGCAGGATGGGCAAAGCGCAGCGTGCCCATCAACGGCCGCTCAGGAGTCCCCTTCCCGCCACACCGGCAATGCCCGTTCGCGCAGCGCTTCCGCACCCTCGGCGAGCAGACGCTGCAGCGCCCCGGGCGGCATGGGGCGGCTGAAGTAATAGCCCTGCGCCTCGTGGCAACCCTGCTCGTGCAGAAAGGCGACCTGTTCCGGGCCTTCCACGCCCTCCGCCATCACCCGCAGGCCGAGGGTATGCCCCAGGCCCACCACAGTGCGCGCAATGGCGGCCCCATCGGCCTTGTGCAGCTCGGCGACGAAGGACTTGTCGAGCTTGATCTTGTGCACCGGGAAGCGCGTCAGATAGGACAGCGAACTGTAGCCGGTGCCGAAGTCGTCGATCGAGATCTGCACGCCCAGCCGGCGCAGGTGCTCGAGCGTGGCAATGGTATTGCGCACGTCGTGCATGATCAGGCTCTCGGTGAGTTCGATCTCCAGCAGCGCGGGATCGACCGCGTGTTCCTCCAGCACAGCCGTGATGTCGTTGAGCAGGTTCTTGTGGCGGAACTGCGCGGCGCTGAGATTGATGGCCACCCGCAGCGGCGGCAGCCCGGCCTGCCCCCAGGCCGCGATCTGGCGGCAGGCCTCGGCCATTACCCACTCGCCGATGGGCATGATGAGACCGGCACTCTCCGCCACCGGGATGAACTCCTCCGGGCCGATCTCGCCGCGTTCCGGGTGATGCCAGCGCAGCAGTGCTTCGACCCCGACTACGCGTCCGTCCTGCAGACTGACCTGCGGCTGGTAACAGAGCCGGAACTGGTCGCGCGACAGCGCCGTGCGCAGCTCGCGCTCGATGACTGCGCGCCGCTGTACCACGCGGTTCAGGTCCGCGGCGTAGAACTGGTAGCGGTTGCGGCCCTCGCGCTTGGCCTTGTACATGGCCAGATCCGCGCTGCGCAGCAGCTCGTCGGCATCGTGATCCTCGTAGGGGTAGATGATGAGCCCGATACTCATGGACGGATGCAGCTCGTGGCCCTCGATGACCATGGGCGCGTTGATGCGCTGCAGAATGCGTTCGGCCAGGTCAGCGGCATCCCCCACCGTAGTGATGCCGGTCTGGATGACCCCGAACTCGTCGCCGCCGAAGCGCGCCACGGTGTCGCTGGCGCGGGTGCAGGCGGTGATGCGCGCGGCGATGCCCTTGAGCATCTGGTCGCCGACGGCATGGCCCAGTGTATCGTTGACATCCTTGAAGTTGTCCATGTCCAGGAACATGACGCTGAGCAGGGTGTCGCTGCGCCGCGCCTGCGCCATGGCCTGCAACAGGCGGTCGCGGAACAGGCCACGATTGGGCAGGCCGGTCAGGGGGTCGTAGTGGGCCAGGAACCGGGCCCGGCTCTCGGCCGCGGCGGGACCGCTGATGTCGCGGGCGACGATCACCGCTGAACTCACCGCACCCAGGGCGTCGAACAGGGGCGCGGCACGCGCCTCGATGCGACGGCGACGGCCTTTCACTGACAGCATGTCGAGCTGCATGACCACCGGCTCGCCCGCCATCACCCGTCGCGCCAGCACCGCCGCCCGCGCCCGGTGACCGGGTGCGATACGCTGGAACAGCGGCCGGTCGATGATGGCAGCGGCGTCCTCCGTCTCCAGCAGCCCGAGGCCGGCCCGATTGACCTCGGCCACCCGGCCATCCGTGTGCACCAGGCACACGGCATCGCTGCCGGTCTCGACCAGCTGCCGCAGAAGCTGTTCACGGGCATGCAGGCGGTCCTGGGCCTGGCGGCGGTCGCTGACGTCCAGCCAGGAGCCTTCCACCAGCAGGGTGTCGTCCTCGTCGAGCGCGACCAGATGACGCTCGTCGCGTACCCAGACATAGCGCCCGTCCGCACCCAGCATCCGGTACTCCGCAATCAGGCTGCGCCGCAGCGGCAGGTACTCGAAGGCCACCCGCACCCGGTCCCGGTCGGCCGGGTGCACGCGCTCGATCCAGCCCCCCGGCCGGGCCAGGTCGTCCGCCGCGCCCAGCAGGCGCTCCGCATTGGCGCTGAGCCAGTGGGCAATGAACTCGCCGCGCTCGGGATGGCAGCGGGCGCGAAACAGCACGGCGGGACTGCGTTCCAGACAGGCGTGGATCCAGTCGGCCGCGTCACCGCTACCCTGGGCAAGGGGGTCGATGGGCATGGATTGTCCTTTTTTTCTCGAAGGGCGGGTCGGCCGGCGCCGTTGCCTGCCTTTCCACCTGTTTCGGCGCAACCCCGTGAGCCTTGAGCGGAATTTCCGCTTTGCCGTGCATCCCTTGCGGCCAGCACGCATAATAGGGTGCCTGTCCCCGGCAACCGGAATCCGCGTCTTCAGATCCATGACGGTCACCCTCTACGGCATTCCCAACTGCGACACCGTGCGCAAGGCCCGCAAGTGGCTGGAGGCGCAGGGCGTCGACTACCGTTTCCATGATTTCCGCAAGGACGGCCTGCCCGCCGACCGGCTCCGGGCCTGGGCAGATGCGGTCGGCTGGGAGACGCTGCTCAACCGCCGCGGTACGAGCTGGCGGCAGCTCCCGGCCGAGGCCCGCGAAGGCATCGACGCAGGGCGGGCGCTGGCACTCATGGCCGAGCAACCAACGCTGATCAAGCGACCGGTGCTGGAACATGCCGGTGGCGTGGAGGTGGGCTTCGACCCGGCCCGCTACGGGGTACTGTTCGGATGAGCGACAGCCCCACCCTGGCGCTGGCCCGCGCCCTCATCGCCCGCCCCTCGGTCACCCCCGAGGACGCCGGCTGCCAGGCACTGATGGCTGAGCGGCTGGCGGCACTGGGCTTCCGCAACGAACCCATGCCCTTCGGCGGGGTGCATAACCTCTGGTCGCGTCTGGGCGACGCGGGGCCGCTGCTGGTGTTCGCCGGCCATACCGACGTGGTCCCGCCCGGCCCGGAGGCCGAGTGGCGCACCCCGCCGTTCGAACCCACCGTGATCGACGGCATGCTCTACGGTCGCGGCGCCGCCGACATGAAGGGCAGCCTGGCGGCCATGATTACCGCCTGCGAACGCTTCCTGGAACGGCATCCGCAGCCGCGCGGCTCCATCGCCTTCCTCATCACCAGCGACGAGGAAGGCCCGGCCGTGGACGGCACCGTGCGGGTGGTGGCAACCCTGCAGGCCCGCGGCGAACGCATCGACTGGTGCCTCGTCGGCGAACCCTCGAGCAGCGAGCGCGTCGGCGATGTCATCAAGAACGGCCGCCGCGGCTCGCTGTCCGGGCACCTGGTGGTGCGCGGTGTCCAGGGCCACGTGGCCTATCCCCGGCTCGCCGACAACCCGGTGCATCGCGCCCTGCCCGCGCTGGCCGAGCTGGCCGCCATCGAGTGGGATAGCGGCAACGAATTCTTCCCGCCGACGAGCTTCCAGATCTCCAACATCCATGCCGGCACCGGCGCCACCAACGTCATCCCCGGCACTCTGGAGGCCGACTTCAACTTCCGCTATTCCACCGAAACCGACCACCAGCGGCTGATGGAACGGGTCGAGGCCCTGATCGCGCGCCATGGCCTGGATGCGCACATCGACTGGACCCACTCCGGCGCACCCTTTCTGACTCCGGCGGGCGAACTGGTGGACGCGGCACGGGCCGCAGTGCAGGATATCACCGGCATCAGCCCCGAGCTGTCCACCGCCGGCGGCACCTCGGACGGACGCTTCATTGCGCCGACCGGCGCCCAGGTCTTGGAACTGGGTCCGGTGAACGCCACAATACACAAGGTCGACGAATGCGTGCGCGTCACGGAACTCGAACAACTCTCACGCATCTATGAGCGGCTGCTGGACCGGCTGCTGGGCTGACAGGGAGATGGAGAGAACATGGACAAGGGTCTTGCGCGCCGGCTGGCGCGCCTTCTGCTGCTGAGCAGCGCGCTGGCCGCCCTGGGCGGCTGTTCCATGAGCCAGATGGTGGTGCGTACCTCCATGAGCCTCATGGAATCCAGCATCGTCGCCATGAACCGCGAGACCGATCTGGAACTCGCGCGCCAGGCCATCCCCGCCAATCTCAAGCTGCTCGACGGCATGCTCGAGGCCGATCCGGGCAATGCCCGCCTGCATCTGTACGCCGCCGAAGGCTACTACGGCTACAGTTTCGGTTTCGTCGAGCGCGACCAGCCGGAACGCGCCGCGCGGCTCTATCACCGCTGTTACCGGCACGGGCGCAACGCGCTGGCCCTGTCCGGGTTCACCACCGATGTAGAGACCACGCCACGGCGCGAGCTGGCCCGGGCGCTGGCAGCCGCGGGCCCGGCCCAGGTGCCCGCCCTGTTCTGGACCGCCTCCTGCTGGGCCAAGTGGGTGGACATGAACCGCGACGATCCGCGTTCCATCGCCCGGCTGGCACGCGCCGCCGCGCTGATGGAACGGGTGCTGGCACTCGACCCCGGCTTCTATCACGGCGGTCCGCACCTGTTCTTCGGCGTCTACTACGGCAGCCGCCCGCCCATGCTCGGCGGCGACCCCGAACGTGCCGCCGACCACTTCGACCGCGCCCGTGAGCTGGGCGGCAGCACCTTCTACATCATCGACGTGCTCCAGGCCGAGTTCCTCGACCGCCAATTGCTCGACCGTCGCAGTTTCCACAACCGCGTATCCAGCATTGCCCAGGCACACATCGACGCCGGCAGCGAAATCGCACTCATCAACGCCATCGCCCGCGACCGCGCCCGCTGGCTGCTGGCGCAGGAGGCCCAATGGTTCTGATCCGCCACACCCTGCTGCTGGCGCTGCTGCTCGCGGCCGTTCCGCCGAGTGGCCACGCCGCCGCGCGCTACACCCTCAAGTTCGCCACCCTCGCCCCGCCCGGCTCGACCTGGATGAACATCCTCGAGGACTGGGGCCGCACCGTGTCCGAACGCAGTGGCGGCCGCCTGGCATTCAAGTTCTATCCCGGCGGCGTCCAGGGCGACGAGCCGGACGTGATCCGCAAGATGCGCTTCAACCAGCTCCAGGGCGCCGCCCTCACCGGCTACGGCATCGGTCAGATCTACTCGCCGCCGCGCATCCTGGAGGTGCCCTTCCTGTTCCGTGATTATGCCGAGATCGACCATGTCCGCGCGCAGTTCATGCCCGAGTTCGAACAGGGCTTCCGTGAACACGGCTACGAACTACTGGGCTGGATGGAAGTCGGCTTCGTCTACTTCTTCTCGCAGAAGCCCATCACGAGTTTCGACGACCTGCGCAAACTGCGCATCTGGATGTGGCAGGGTGACCCGCTCGGCGAGGCCATGTTCCGTGCCAGCGGCCTGTCGCCGGTACCGCTGTCCATCACCGATGTCTTTACCAGCCTGTCCACCGGGCTGATCGACACCGTCTACTGCACGCCGCTGGCGTCCATCGCCCTACAGTGGTTCACCAAGGTGGACTATGTCACCAACCTGCCCATGGCCAACGGCATCGGCGGCCTGCTGGTCTCGCGCCGCTTCTTCGACCGCCTGCCGCCCGACCTGCAGCAGCTGCTGCGCGAGACGGGCGCCGAGACCAGTCGCGAGCTGATCCGCCAGACCCGCATCGACAACGAACGCAGCCTGGAAGTGCTGCGCGAGGAAGGGCTGCAGTTCGTGCTCGACCCCGAACAGGTCGACCAGGCCGAGCTCGAACGCATGCGTGACCAGGCGGCCGCGCAACTGACCGCAGACAGCTACATCCCGGGGCCACTGTTCGAACGTACCCGCGCCCTGCTCGAGAACTACCGCAACAGCCTGCAGGCGCAGCAAACGACGCCTCCCGCCGGAGAATGAATCCGTGCGCCGGGGGCTGGAAAGGTTCCGTCGCGGCCTGGTCCGTATCGAGCTGGTGCTGGCAGGGCTGAGCCTCTTGCTCCTCCTGTTGCTGTCGCTGGCCCAGATCGTCGCCCGCAACTTCTTCGACACCGGCGCCAGCGCGGCCGACGAACTGCAGCGGCACCTGGTCATCTATGTCACCTTTCTCGGCGCCGCCCTGGCCACCGATGCCGGTCGCCATATCAAGGTGGACGTGCTCACCACCTGGTTGCCCGAGGTCTGGATTGACCGGCTGTACCGGCCGTTGAATGCCGGCGGGCTGCTGGTCACCGGCTTCTGGATGCATGCAGCCATCCGCTTCTGGCGCTATGAATGGCAGTACGCACCCTCGCACGAACAGTGGCTGGTGCTGCTCAAGCTGATCATTCCGGTCGGCTTCGGGCTGCTGGCATTGCATTTCCTGCTGGCCACCCTGCTCGGCCCCGGGCCGCGGGTCCGTCCTGCATGACCGCCGCCGCGGTCCTGCTGCTGGTGCTGCTGGCCACGCTGGGCCTGCCGCTGTTCGTCGTGCTCGGTGCCGGCGCCCTTTATGCCGCGGCGCAGGCACACCTGGACCCGGCCGTTCTGGTCATCGAACTCAACCGGCTGGCAACCTCCCCCAATCTCACTGCCATCCCGCTGTTCACCTTCGCCGGCGTGGTGCTCGCCGCCGGCGGCGCGCCGCAGCGGCTGATTGCCCTGTTCAACGCCCTGGTCGGCTGGATGCCGGGCGGCTTCGCCGCAGTGGCCCTGTTTGCCTGCGCCTTCTTCACGGCCTTTTCCGGCGCCTCGGGCGTAACCATACTCGCCCTGGGCGGCCTGCTGTTCCCCATGTTGCGGCAGGTCGGCTATGGCGAACGCTTCAGTCTCGGCCTGCTGACCTCCTCCGGTTCGCTGGGACTGCTGTTTCCGCCCAGCCTGGCCATTCTCATCTATGGCATCGTCGCCGGGGTGAACATCGACGAGCTGTTCCTGGCGGGCGCGGTACCCGGCCTGCTGCTGCTCGGCATCCTGCTGCTCTACACCATGTTCGTCGGCGCACGCGGCCATGTGCCGCACCACCCCTTCGATGCCCGGCAACTTGCACGGACACTGCGCCAGGGCATCTGGGACCTGCTGCTGCCGGTGGGGGTGGTGGTGGGCATCTTCGGCGGCTACGTGACGGTCAGCGAGGCCGCTGCCTGCACTGCGGCCTACGTGCTGCTGCTGGAGGCGGTGATCCACCGCGCCCTCAACCTGCGCCGACAGCTGGGCGCGCTGCTGGCCGATACCAGCGTGCTGGTGGGCAGCATCCTGGTCATTCTCGGAGTGGCCATGGGTCTGACCAACCTGCTGATCGATGCCCAGTTGCCGATGAAACTGCTGGACTGGATACAGGGCAACATCCATTCCCAGCTCGAATTCCTGATCCTGCTCAACCTGGTGCTGCTGGCCGTCGGCGCCATGATGGACATCTTCTCCGCCATCGTGGTGCTGACCCCGCTGCTGCTGCCCATTGCCCAGCAGTTTGGCGTACACCCGGTGCACCTCGGCATCGTCATGCTCGCCAACCTCGAGATCGGCTATTCCACGCCACCGGTCGGCATCAACCTGTTCATCGCCTGCCAGCGCTTCAAACGCCCCATCCTGTCGCTGTTCCGCGCCGCGCTGCCCTTTCTCGGTCTGATGCTGGCCTGGCTGCTGCTGGTGACCTGGTTCCCGCAACTCAGCCTGTGGTGGCAAACGCCGGAGGGATAAGGAGGCCAGCAGCCTGTCGGACTCAGGGCCAATCTGCTGCGCCGCCGGGGAAGGCGACTCTGCATGAAGAGCGCCACGGAATCCACCGAGTCCACTGCAACTGCGGATGCGGGGACAGTGCATCCGTCAGCGGGCCGGAATCCGCGCCACGAAGCAGGCGACCGCCATCCGAAGTGTCCGTGGCGGTCATCGATTGCCGGCCGCCACGCTCTTGCAGGACCGGGACATCTCTTTCACTCTTGCATGCAGCCGTTCGGCGAAAAGACCTCCGGCGCCGGCCGCACCTGCCGAAACCCGATCAGGTCGTGCAGTACCTGAATCTCGCCATGGTGGGTCCAGGTGTAGAAACGCAGTGGCAGACCCCGGGCGTCCAGGCACCACAGCCAGCGATCATGGTCGCCCGGCTCGCGAAAATCGAGCAGCGTGACCCGCTCGCCCAGCACCAGCCCCTCGCCCAGCGGCCGCGACTGCGCCAGCATGTCCGGCGGAAACACCTGCCGGTCGGTGTCGTGGCGGTGGCAATGGCGCGCCTCGCCCCGCCGCTCGAACACCCAGGCGCGCCCTTCGGCCGCATGCAGGATGTAGCCCAGCTCGCGATCGGCATTGGCAAAGCGGTTGTACAGGGCATAAGACTGCCTTTGCCCGTCGTAGTGAATCACGCCGGTGCCGCTGTTGGTGATGTCCGGCAGCGTCTCCTGCCAGTAGTACTCGAGGCTCCAGGCCTCGCCCCATTCCTCGAATTGCATGAAATCTTCCTGTTGTCGGTGAAACGGTCACATCAGGCCGTTGGCCGAATGTCTCCCTTGCCGGTACGCGCATCCATCTCCAGATCGAACTCCCCGTACTCCTCCAGCAGATCCGCCGGCGTCGGATCATCGGCGCAGTTGCAGCCGGCGATCAGGGAGGTGAAGAAGAGGCCGACGCGGATCAGCAACCGCCCGCCGGCCTCGCGCGACGAAATGAGCAGCACCTCGCGCACGCCGCCGACCGCCACACTGCCGTGGGTCAGCGCCTGCTGCAGCGGCAGCGCATCGGCATCGCGTCCGATCAGTGCCTCGCGCACAGCAGCGGCAAGGGCATCACGATCCCGGGTGCCGACGAGTTCCGGCAGCGTCAGCTCAGCCATAGCCGTACAACCAGTGCGTGGTGCCGGAATGGATGTTGGTCACCGAATGCACCACGCCACGCGGAATGAACAGCTCGTCGCCGGGGGAGAGCACCCAGGTCTCGCCGTTCATCTCCACCTGCAGCCGGCCCTCCAGCACCGTGACCAGCTCGTCGACATCGTGCACGTAGTCGCGCCAGGCGTGGCCCGGGGGATCGCTGGCGGTATCGCAGGAAAAGCCACGTGCCTGCCAGTCGGCGCAAACGGCGCGCACGTCCACCGGGATCGCGAAGCGACCGGGTTCGAGTGCCGGCGCGGCCACGATTCAGTCTCCCGGCCGCCGGTCAACCTGGACCAGGCCGGCCATGGCGAGCAGCAACGGGAACAGCCAGCTTCTTCCCTTCATAATCCTTCTCCTCCAATCACCCGACCCCATCCTACGCCAGCGACAGACCGGCTCCAAGGCAGGCGGCAGGATGGGCAAAGTGCCGCAGGGCCGTGCCCAACACAACGGCTGAGGTCACAGGATCGGCCAGGCGAAGCGTGCCCGTCAGGCGCCCAAAAACCGGCCTGCCGGCACGGGAATGCTGACCCCTCCCGCGCGCTTGCGTATCATGGCCTTTCCCTGCAAGGAGACCACCGCATGAAGGCCCTTCTGCTCGTCGCCCACGGCAGCCGCCGTGCCCAGTCCAACGACGAGGTCCGCGAACTGACCGCCCGCATGCGCGAACGCGACGCGCAGTTCGACATCGTCGAATGTGCCTTCCTCGAACTCGCCGAACCCTCCATCCCCGACGGTATCGAGTCCTGCATCCGCCAGGGTGCCCGCGAGGTGGTGGTACTGCCCTATTTCCTGTCCGCAGGTCGGCATGTGGTCACCGACATCCCCGGCGAGGTCGCCGGCAAGCAACAGGAACACCCCGGGGTGAAGATCGAGATCGCCCCCTACCTGGGCGCCGCGCCCCAGATCGCCGACCTGCTGCTGGGGCTCGCGCGCTGACCGTTCAATTGCGCCGCAGCTTCTCGGACACCGCGATCGGCGTCGGGTAGCGCATCACGATCAGGTAGGAGGAGGCAATGAAGCTGAGAATGGTCGCCGCCTGGATCAGGTAGCCCGCCTCCCGGCTGATGATGTTCAGCTCCAGCGCCAGCACCGCGATCAGCAGCGAGAACTCGCTGATCTGTCCCAGCCGCCAGCCGATCTCCCCCGCCCGCTCCGGCAGCTCGCCGGAACGCACCAGCAGCCAGCGGAACACCAGCGGCTTGAGCAACATGCCGCCGCCGGCCAGCAGCAGGGCCGGCAGCCAGACCTCGTCCAGCACCGACAGATCAAAGCCAGCCCCCAGCGAGAAGAAGAACATCACCAGGAAGAAATCACGCAGCGGCTTGAGGCTTTCGGCGATGAACATGGCGATGGGGCTGGTGGCCAGCACCACGCCGGCGATGAAGGCGCCGATCTCCTGCGACAGCCCCAGCGCCACCGCCAGCTCGGCAAAGCCCAGGCACCAGCCGATGGCCAGCAGGAAGATGTACTCCTGGATGGTGTCGAAGCGCTGGATCAGCGGCAGCAGCACGAAGCGGTCCAGCACATAGGCCACCAGGAACAGCAGCGGCAGCGAGACCACCAGCAGCGTCAGCCGCACCGCGCCCACCTCCATCCCCCCCATGAACTGCAGCGCCAGCAGGATGACAATGGCGATCAGGTCCTGCAGCAGCAGGATACTGACAATGATCTCGCCGGTGCGCTTGTGATGCAGGATGGTGGTCGGCAGCAGCTTCAGGCCGAGAATGGTGCTGGAGAACATCAGCGCCGCGCCCACCAGCAGGCTGTCGGTCGTGCCGTAGCCGAAGGCGGCCGCCAGCCCCCAGCCCGCCGCGCCGAACAGCAGCGAACTCACCCCCGTCACCAGGGTAGTCTCCCCCACCAGCGACAGCAGCTTGCGTGCCGGCAGGTCCAGCCCGAGCAGGAACAGCAGGAAGATGATGCCGACCTCGGAAATGCCCTGGATCACCTCGGCATCGTGCACCCAGCCCAGCATCGACGGCCCCAGCAGCACGCCGAGAAAGATATAGGCCACCAGCAGCGCCTGGCGCGCGTAGAGCGCCAGCGTGGCCGCCAGCGCGGCGCCGGTAAAGATCACGAATATGACATGGAACAGCGATTCGCTGGGCATGGAGACTCCGGTCCGCCGGTTCCGCCTGCGGCGGCCTGCGCTGCTATAATGTCGCAGCGCCACAGCCGGTGCAAACCACACCCAGGAACGCCAGCCCATGTCCGATATCCCCTTCTGGAAAGCGAAGTCCCTGTCCGAACTCGACCGCGACGAGTGGGAATCGCTGTGCGACGGCTGCGGCCGCTGTTGCCTGAACAAGCTCGAGGACATCGACTCCGGCCACATCCTCTATACCAATGTCGTCTGCCGCCTGTTCGACAACGACAGCTGCCGCTGCACCCGCTATACCGAACGCAGCACCCTGGTCCCCGACTGCGTGACCCTCACCCCCGACAACCTGACCGACATCGACTGGCTGCCGGAGACCTGCGCCTACCGCCTGCTCAACGAGGGCCGGGACTTGCCCTGGTGGCACCCGCTGGTCTCGGGCACGCCGGACACGGTGCTGGAGGCCGGCATCTCGGTCCGCGACCAGGTCATCAGCGAGGACTACGTCCACGTCGACGACTGGCAGTACAACCTCATCGACCTGGACCTCGGCCTGCCGAAACCGGAGCCGGAGGACGCCGACGACGACAGCCGGGCCGCAGACGCATGAGCGAGGGCCGCGACCGCCTGTACGCCGAGGGCGGCGACCTGGTCGACTTCGCCTTCGACGAGCGCGTCGCCGGCGTCTTTCCGGACATGATCCGCCGCTCTGTGCCCGGCTACGAGAACGTCATCGCCCTCACCGGCCTGTTCGCCGAGCGCCATGCCCGGCCCGGCACCCTTCTCTACGACCTCGGCTGCTCGCTCGGGGCCTCCACCCTCGCCATGCGCCGGCGCCTGCCCGCCGATGCCGACTGCCGCATCCTGTGCGTGGACAATGCCGCCGCCATGCTCGATCGCGCCCGCGAACACGTCGCTGCCGATGGCCCCGGCGTGCCGGTCGAATTCATCGAGGCCGACCTGCGCGAGGTGCCCATCGAAAATGCCTCGCTGGTGGTGCTCAACTTCACCCTGCAGTTCGTGCCGCCGGCCGGGCGCCTGCCGCTGCTGCAACGCATCCACGCCGGGCTGGTCGAGGGCGGCGCGCTGATCCTGTCGGAGAAGATCGAGTTCGCCAACGACTTCGAGGACGACTTCCAGCGCGATATGCAGCTCGCCTTCAAGCGTGCCAACGGCTACTCCGAGCTGGAAATCGCCCGCAAGCGCAGCGCCCTGGAACAGGTACTGATCCCCGAGACCCTCGATGAACACCGCCAGCGCCTGCAGTGGGCCGGCTTCGGCCGCGTCCACCTCTGGCACCAGTGCTTCAACTTCGCCTCGCTCGTCGCCCTCAAATGATCGACCTGGAACGCCTGCGCGCCCGTCTCGGCGCGGCCGGGCTCGGCGACTGGGCCGGGCGGCTGGCCCGCGACATCCCCGCCCGTCTCACCCCGCAGACCCACGGCGACCTGCCCCGCTGGCAGGCCGCGCTCCATGCCCTGCCCGACGTTCGCGCCGATGTCGTCGAACTCGACCGCCCCGCCCCGCGCATCGGCCGCCCCGATGTCCTCGACGACGCGCAGCGAAGGCAACTGCGCGAGGCCCTGCTCGCCCTGCATCCCTGGCGCAAGGGGCCGTTCGAGCTGTTCGGCGTCACCATCGACGCCGAATGGCGCTCCGACCTCAAGTGGGCCCGGCTCGCGCCGCACATCCGCCCGCTCGCCGGCCGCCGCGTGCTCGACATCGGCAGCGGCAACGGCTACTACCTGTTGCGCATGCTCGGCGCCGGCGCGGAACTAGCCCTCGGCATGGATCCCATGCTCATCTTCCTGATGCAGTTCCACGCCATCCGCAGGTATCTCGACGACGACCGCGCCTGGGTCCTGCCCTTCGGTGTCGAAGACCTCCCGCCCCGCCTCGCTGCATTCGACACGGTGTTCTCCATGGGCGTGCTCTACCACCGCCGCTCGCCCCTCGACCACCTCGCCCAGCTCCACGACGCCCTCGCCCCCGGCGGCGAACTGGTGCTCGAAACCCTCGTCATTCCCGGCGAGCGCGGACAGGTCCTCGTCCCCGGGGACCGCTACGCCCGCATGCGCAACGTCTGGTTCCTCCCCGCCGTCCCCGAACTCGAGGCCTGGCTCGCCCGTATCGGCTTCACCGGCATCCACACCGTCGACCGAACAGCTACTACAACGGAGGAACAGCGCAGCACCGAATGGATGCGCTTCGAATCGCTGGACAAGGCGCTGGACGCAGAGAATCCGTCGAGAACGGTGGAAGGGTATCCGGCGCCGCTGCGGGCGGTGGTGGTGGCGCGGCGGCGGGGGGAAGGTTGATTAACCCGCATATTGCACCAGGGCGGAAGCGGGCGGCCGCTGACTTGCTGCGCTGGCGGGCGAGGAACCGCATTTCGTGGTCATGACCAAGAGCGCAGTTTGTGGCCGCCCGCTTCCTGCTGCGGCCCTGGCGGATTTTCGCTCGGCCTCGGGGGCGCGCTTTCAGAACTCGGGCGGTGCTTCCACCCAGCAGTGTGCGACGTCCTCGGCGGCCGGCCGGCCGATGAGATAGCCCTGCCCGTACTGGAAGCCGAAGGCCTGCAGGTATTCGAACTGTTCCGGCGTCTCGATGCCTTCGGCAACGATGTTCAGCCCCAGCGACTGCGCAAGCCGGCCGATGGTCTGCACCACGGTCAGGCTGCGGTGACTGCCGAGCATGGCATGCACGAAGGAGCGGTCGATCTTCAGGGTGTCGATGGGGAAACGGTGCAGATAGCTGAGGCTGGAATAGCCGGTTCCGAAGTCGTCGATGGTGATGCCGAAGCCCAGCCGCTGCACCTGCGCCAGCGCCACCGAGGCCCGTTCCGGGTCGCGCATGAGCAGGGACTCGGTGATCTCCAGCCGCAGCAGGTGCGGCGACAGCCCGACTTCCTCGATGATGCCGTAGAGCTGGGTGATGAACTCGGGCTCGTCGAGCTGGCGGGCGGACAGGTTCACGCTCATGAACAACGGCTGCGCCCCGGGCCGCAGCGACTGCTGGCGCTCGTTGAGGCGCTTGAGCGCGGAACAGGCGCTGCGCAGCACCTCCAGGCCCAGCGGCACGATCAGGCCGGAGGCCTCGGCAAGGCCGATGAACTCGTTGGGCGGCACCAGCCCGCGCTCGGGATGCAGCCAGCGCACCAGCGCCTCGAAGCCGGCGATGCGGTGGCTGTTCAGCGCCACAATGGGCTGGAAGAAGAGCGTGAAGCGGTGTTCGCCCAGGCTGCTGCGCAGTTCCTCGTTGAGACGGATGACCTCGATGGCCAGTTCCGTATCGCCATTGTCCGCGGGTGCGGCGGGCCTTTCGCCGACGGGGCGGTTGAGGCTGATGCGCTCGCGCCATTCCCGGAAGCGGCTGAGGATGACGCGCAGGAACAGGTTGAGCACGGGGTCGGCGTTGTCGATGCGATTGTGGATCAGGTCGTGACTGACGACGATGGCCTCGACCGCGTCGCGCGCGGTGGCGGTAGCGGTCCGCACCCCGCGATCGACCAGGGCCATCTCGCCGACGATCTCGCCGGGGCCGAGCACGGCCAGGCGCAGGTTGCGGCCGTTGACCAGCGAGGTGATGACGACGTGGCCGCGTTCGATGATGTAGGCGCATTCCCCGGCCTCGCCTTCGCGGAACAGGGTGGCGCCGGGATTGAAGCGCCGCCGGTGATCGCGATAGGCCTCCGGGTTGTCGGTGGCTAGATTGTTGTTCATGCAATGCCGCCGGCGGGCCGGCCCTCCCCTTGAAAGACTTTCCGATTAACCCGCTTGTTGCACCAAGGGCTGCGGATGATGGCGGATTTGCAGCCGGGCTCGGGGAGCGCTGGCGCTCAAGCCGTAGCCGTCGCTACGGCTTGAGTGAAGCGCCCCCGAGGCCGAGCGAAAATCCGCCAGGGCCGCAGCAGGAAGCGGCAGGCCACAAACTGCGCTCTTGGTCATGACCACGAAATGCGGTTCCTCGCCCGCCAGCGCAACAAGTCAGCCGCCGCCCGCTTCCGCCTTGGTGCTATTAACCCGGCAACCAAATATGTCGTGTTCAGCCGGGCTGTGCCGGTCCACAGCAAGGCGTCGGCGCGCCGCTGTAGCACTCCTACAGCAAGCGACGACAACGCAAACTGTGGGCCGGCACAGCCCGGCCTTTCCCTTGATATTCAATATGTCAGGGATGCAGAGAAAGCCCCTGCCCGGCGTTGTGGCTCTTGCCAAGGGCCGGGCCATTGCCTGCGAGCCACGCCTTGGTCAGCGGCTTTCTCTGCATCCTGAACACGACATATTCGGTTGCCGGGTTAATATATGCGGGTTAACGGCAGGCGATCGCGGAAACTGAGTGACGCCGGTCACGAAACCGGCTTGCAATCAACTGCTTGGCAGGGAGGTTGAACCCGGATATTTCACCAGGATCCCGAGAGCAGGCGGAATTCGCAGCCGCCAGGGCGCGGATAACAATGTCCCGGGTCGGCAGCTCAGCCGTTGCGGATCAGGCTTTCGATGCGCTCGACGGTCGCGCGCCAGGCGGCGTCGGGGTGGTCGGCCTGCGTCGACCGTTCCATCAGGGCGTAGGCCAGCTCACGCTGCTCGGGCGAGAGGTCACGCAGCTTGTTGAGCAGGAACAGGTACTGGCCGTTGTCGCTGGAAAGGGTCTTCATCAGCGCGAACAGGGTCAGCGAGGCGCCGCCGTGGGTGTCGGCAGCGACCAGGGCCTCGACGGCCTCGAGCGGGTTGTCGGTCATTGCGGCTCCGGGGTGCGGACTGGATCGGGGACAGAAGGATACCGGATTCTTGCGGCCGGGTGGGCGCCCGTTGAGACACCCGGTTGCGCTCCCTCACCCTGTCCCGGATTGCGGACTGCCGCCGTCTTTCAAACAACCCTGTCACGCAGATAGTGACGGACTTGGTAGGATGGGCAAAGGCCCGAAGGACCGTGCCCATCATGACGGTCACGGGATGCTGATGGGCACGTCGCTGCGCGCCTTTGCCCATCCTGCAAATTCACAGGACTTCCATGTTCAGACAATTGTGAGACGACTAATAATAATCCTCGGTGCCCTCTGCGTCTCGGTGTTCTCCGCGTTGATCACCCGCTTCGCATGACAGGCACCCCACCCTGTGGCCATCTGCGATCCGTCGATGCTCAAACCACCTTGTCGCGCAGATAGACGGGCACGGCCTGTTCGGGCGGCAGGCGCACACCGGCTTCGAAATCACGCACGGCGAGCGGCAGCATGTCGGCCGCAGCGGGGTAACGCACGCCGCTGTCGCCGGCGAGCCGGTCTCCGAGCCGTGCGGCGAGTGTCTCGCCGTAGCTGTCCCAGCCGGTGCCGGCGGCCAGCCAGCGGCCGGTGGCGGGCACGGCGATGCGTTCGGCGGGGCACACGCCCTCCTCGCCCTGCAGCAGCGCCAGGCCGTCCGCACCGCGGGCATAGGCGGCGTGATAGACCTCGTTCATGCGCGCATCGATCGCGGCCAGCACACCCTCCACCTGTGTATCCGCGTCCAGCGCGGCCTGCGCCAGCGCCGCGAGCGTGGACACCGGCACCACCGGCAGATCGGCGGCGAAGGCCATGCCCTGGACCACGCCGGCGGCAATGCGCACCCCGGTGAAGCTGCCCGGGCCACGACCGAAGGCCAGGGCGTCGAGATCAAGGGGGCGCAGGCCGGCGTCGGCCAGCAGTGCGTCGATCATGGGCAGGATGCGGCGCGCCTGTTCGCGCGGGGCCACCGCGTATTGCGCGCGGATGGCACCCTCGATCCAGAGCGCAGCGCTCACGGCCTCGGTGGCAGTGTCCAGTGCCAGCAGCTTCATGCGCCCTGCCCACCCGCGATGGCCTGCGGCGCGAAGAAGGCGCGCACGGCGTCGGCGCTGCGCGTGACCGGCATCGGCGGCAGGCTGTTGCGAAACACCCGCCCGTAGGGCTTGCCCAGCAGGCGCGGATCGCACAGCACCAGCACGCCGCGGTCGGTGACATCGCGGATCAACCGGCCCACGCCCTGCTTGAGCGCAATCACGGCATTGGGCACCTGAAACTCCATGAAGGGGTTGCCGCCGGCGGCTCGGAGGCGGTCGATGTGTGCCTGCAGCACCGGATCACCCGGCGAGGCGAAGGGCAGGCGGTCGATCCAGACCAGCGACAGCGCCTCGCCGCGCACGTCCACCCCTTCCCAGAAGCTGCTGGTGCCGAGCAGCACGGCATTGCCGGCACGGCGAAAGCGCGCCAGCAGCTCCGAGCGCGGCGCATCGCCCTGCACCAGCAGTGGATAGCCGCAGTCCTCGCGCAGTACTTCGGCAGCGTGGCGCAGTGCGCGGTGGCTGGTGAACAGCAGGAAGGCGCGGCCCCCGCTGGCCGCCAGTGCCTCGCGCGCGATCTCTAGTGCGGCGTCGTCATAACCCGGCTCGTTGGGCTGCGGCAGGCCCTCGGGCAGCCACAGCAGGGTATTGCGCGCATAGTCGAAGGGGCTTTCGAGCCTGAGCGTGCGGGGTGAATCCAGTGCCAGCCGCTCGCAGAAGTGGGTGAAGCGCTCGCCCACGGCGAGGGTGGCGGAGGTGAACACCCAGCTCGCCTCCTGCCCGGCGCGGTGCTGCTGGAACAGGTTGCCGACCTCCAGCGGCGTGAAGTGCACGGCGAAACCGCGGCGGAAGGTCTCGAGCCAGACGATGAAGTCCTCCGGCGGCGTCTCGTCCAGTTCCTTCAGTACCCGCGCGGCACGTTCGGCACGTTGCCAGCAGTTCTCCAGGCCGCGGCCACGCGGGGCCGCGGCCTCGAGCCAGGCACGCAGGGCCTCCAACGCCTCGCCGGTGGCGGCCAGCGCATCGCGCACCTGCGGCCGGCCGGCCAGCTGCCGCCAGGGCAGACGCTGGCCGCTTTCGCCCAGCGCCAGCCGCAGCTCGGCCACGGCGCGCTCGAGCTGCTGCGCGGCCTCGGGGATGCCGGCCATGTCGCCGGCCTCGGCGAGATGCTCGAGCACGGCGTCGCGGGCCAGGGCGTTGAGCTGGCGGGCGCTCAGGCCATGGCCGAAGAAACCGGTGGCGGTCTCGGCGAGCTGGTGCGCCTCGTCGACGATGAAGAGCTCCGCGCCGGGCAACAGTTCGCCGAAGCCTTCCTCGCGCAGCGCCATGTCGGCCAGCAGCAGGTGATGGTTGACCACCACGAGATCCGCCTCCTGAGCGCGGCGCCGGGCCTTGAGGACGAAACAGTCGCCGAATGCCGGACAGTCGCTGCCCAGGCAGTTGTCGGTGGTGGAGGTGACGCGCGGCCACAGCGGCGAGTCCTCGGGGATGCCGCCGAGTTCGGCGATGTCGCCCTCGCGGGTGCGGCCGGCCCAGTCGCGGATGCGTTCGAGGTCGGCCTGTTCGCGACGGGCCATCGGCCGGCCTTCGCCCAGTGCGATCGCCAGCCGGTGCGGACAGAGATAGTTCGCCCGCCCCTTGAGCAGGGCCAGCCGGGGCCGGCGCCCCAGGGCCTCGCACACCAGCGGCAGGTCGCGGTGGAACAGCTGGTCCTGCAGGTGACGGGTGCCGGTGGAGACCACGGTGCGGCAGCCCGCCTGCAGCGCGGGCACCAGGTAGGCGAAGGTCTTGCCGGTGCCGGTGCCGGCCTCGACCACCAGGTCCTCGCCGTCGGCGATGGCATCGGCCACGGCGGCGGCCATCTGCTGTTGCGAGGCGCGCGGCGCGAAGCCTTCCAGCGCGCGGGCGAAGGCGCCGTCCGCGGCGAGCGCGTCGTGGGCGTCACGGGCTTCGGGACTGAGGGAATCGCTCAAGGTCAGGAGTCGGCCTGGTTGTCCCAGATCTCGTCGTCGATCTCGCCCTCCTCGCGGGTCCAGACCAGACGGCCGATAATCTTGAACTTGGCCACCGACAGCGCGCCGCGCTTCGCGCGCTTGCTGCCGGCGGATTCGGCAACCGCATCGAGCAGGGTCTCGCGGTCGCATTCGTGGATCTCGAAAGGCTCGTAGTTCTCGTCCATCAGCACCAGCAGCACCGCGTCCCACTGCTTGTCGGTCTTGAGCTGGCCGATGCGGTGGCCGGACTTGCCCTCGTCGAAGATGGCGCGGCTCTTGATCTGGTAGCGGATGCCCTCGCGCCGACCCTGGCCGATGGCATCGACACCGGCCTGCTCGTCCTTGGCCAGCCGCAGGTTCAGCAGCCGGGCGGCATCGTTCTCGGCGATCTCGGCACTGACGCCGGGGAGCGGCTTGCCGGTGGCACGCCGGTAGTCCGCCGCCAGCCGCCGGGCCTCGGCGATCAGCCTGTCGACGGCATAGGGGTTGGCGTTGTCGGGTGGATCGGACATGGCCCGCTCTATCGGCAAGTCACAGATTTGCGGGCCATTGTACACGAAGCGCCAGCCCGCACGGTGCGTCGGGTCAGTCCTGCGCCAGCCGCCGGGCCTCGCCCTCGGCAGCGCGGGCGCCGGCCTCATCACCCAGCGCACGGCGGGCCCGGGCGATGATGCGCCAGTTCTCGGCCATCAGCGCCGGGCGGCCCCGGGCATAGCTGTTGGAGCGCCGGGCCAGCTCGATGGCCTGCTCCGGCACGCCCTCGTTGAGGCGGATGCGTGCCAGCCGGTTCCACAACACCGGGTTGCGCGGATCGATGCGCAGCGCCCGTTCCACCGAGCCGCCGGCCCGCTGCCAGTCGCCCTCCGCCGCGGCGGCATCGGCGCGGGCCAGCAGGCTGTCTACGGCGCTGTTCTCGCCGGCCAGCGGCTCGCGGCGCAGCGGGCGCACCTCCACGCCCGGCGCAGGCGCCTCGGCCGGCCGTTGCTCGGCGGGCAGCCGCTGAGCGGGTGGTGCCGCCGTGCCGCGGTCCTCCACCGGCGGGCGCGGCCCGGGCGCGGTGGTACAGCCGGCCAGCAGCAGGGGCAGCAGGTATTTCAGTCCCGATCGGGCCTTCATTCGAACAGACCTCCGAACCAGCCGCCGGAACCGCCACCACCACTGGCGCAGGGTGCCCATTCGGCGGGCGCGGACCCGGCAAGGAAGGGCCATTGTACGGAATCGTCGCAACCGCTGTCCGCCCGCAGGCCGCTGGCGCGGTCGATGGCCACCCACTCGACGCCCTCGGGCTCGGCCAGGGCCAGACTCTCCACGCCCTTGGCCGCGGCCAGATCGGACCAGACCCGCAGCGCGCCGCCGGCACCGGTCAGGCCCATGGCGCCGTTGTCGTCGCGGCCGACCCAGACCACCGCCAGGTGCGCGCCGTCGAAGCCCGCGAACCAGCTGTCGCGCAGCTCGTCGGTGGTCCCGGTCTTGCCGGCGATACCGGCGGCGGCGCCGAAGCGATGGCCCAGGGCGACGGCCGTACCCTCACGGACCACGTCCTGCAGCGTGCTGTCCACCAGGAACACGGGGCCAGCCGGCACCACCTGCGCGACCTCCAGCGGATAGCGCTGCAACGCCTCGCCCTGGCGGGTGAGCACGGCGCGGATGGCGCGCAGCGGGGTGCGGTAGCCGCCGGTGGCCAGCACCTGGTACAGGCCGGTAACCTCCAGCGGCGTGAGTTCCACCGCGCCCAGGTACAGCGAGGGATAGGCCGGCAGGTCCTGCTCCAGACCCATGCGTTCGAGCAGGTCGATCACCCGGCGCACGCCCAGTGCCATGCCCAGGCGCACGGTGGGCACGTTCAGCGACTGCACCAGCGCGTCGTGCAGCAGCACGCGGCCGCGGAACTGGCGGTCGTAGTTCTGCGGCGTCCAGGGTTCGCCGCGGGCGCCCTTGAGTTCCAGCGGCGCGTCTTCCAGCCAGGTCGCAAGCGTGTAGGAACCGGGCGCCGACAGGGCGCTGAGATAGACGAAGGGCTTGATCAGCGAACCGATCTGGCGCCGGGCATTGAGGGCGCGATTGAAGCCCGCGGCCCGGGCATCGCGATCGCCGACCAGCGCCACCACCTCGCCGTTGTCCACGCCGGTCATCACCACCGCGCCCTGCAGCGAGCCCGGCGGCAAGCCGCGGTCACGTTCCAGCGCGCCCAGCCGCGAGGCCAGCGCCGTCTGCGCCTTGTACTGCAACAGTGGATCAAGGGTGGTGAAGATGTTCAGACCTTCGCTGCGCAAGTCTTCCTCGCGATAGTCGCGGGCGAGCTGTGCGCGCACCAGTTCGAGGAAGGCGGGATGGGCATTGCTCGCCCCGGCGCCATGGCGCAGCACGCCCAGTGGCCGGCGCCGTGCCGCGGCCGCGGTGGCGGCATCGATCACGCCCTGTTCCTGCATCAGCCTCAGCACCAGGTCGCGACGCGCGCGGGCGCGTTGCGGGTGGCGCAGCGGGTCGTAGTAGGAAGGCCCCTTGACCAGCGCCACCAGCAGCGCAATCTGCTCCGGCGCGAGTTCGGACAGGGGCCGATCGAAATAGAACTCGCTGGCCAGGCCGAAGCCGTGAATGGCACGCGCCCCGTCCTGGCCCAGATAGACCTCGTTGAGATAGGCCTCCAGGATCTCGTCCTTGTCGTAGTGCAGCTCCAGCAGCAGCGCCATCGCCGCCTCGTTCAGCTTGCGCAGCAGGGTGCGGTCGCGAGTGAGGAAGAAGTTCTTGACGAGCTGCTGGGTCAGCGTGCTGCCGCCCTGCACCACCCCGCCGGCGCGCAGGTTGGCCACCAGCGCGCGCAGTACCGCGCGTGGTGAAATGCCGTGATGGCGGCGGAAGTCGCGGTCCTCGACGGCGATCAGGGCATCGACCAGGCGCGGCGGCACTTCCTCGAGCCGCACCAGCACCCGGTCCTCCTTGTGCGCGGGGTAGATGCTGGCGATCTGCTGCGGCTCCAGACGGGTGAGCACCACCTCGCTCCCGCTGTCGAGTCGCCAGACCCGGTCGACGCGGTTGCCCGCGAACTGCACGCCCAGCCGCGCCGAGGGCTCGCGCCCGTCCCAGAAGGCAAAACTGCGGGTATAGAGGTGAAAGCGGCTGCCGTTGCGGGAATAGTCACCGGGCTGGCGCACGCTGCCGCGGCCGCGATAGCCCAGCAGCTTCAGCTCGCGCAGGAAGTCCCCGGGGCGCAGCGCGCGGCCGGCATAGAGTTCGAGCGGGCGGGCATAGACGCGTGCCGGCAGCGCCCAGCGCTTGCCCTCGAACTGCACCCGCACGGTGGCGTCCAGCCACACCAGCCAGCCCGCCAGCAGCACGAACGCGACCAGCAGCAGCTTGCCCCAGGGGATACGGAACCCCGAGCCGCGTCTGCGTCTGGAAGACTTGCCCTTGGTGCGGCGGCCGGACCGCCGGCGCTTGCGCGCTGCCATGCAACATCCCGGATTGCGAATGAGCGCACAGCTTACGGAAGGGCGCAGCCGATGTCACCGCGCAGCTCAGATCAACAACAGCGCGACCGCAACCACCAACAGCAGCAGGGGCACCAGCAGGGACAACCTCGGGCCGCCGCCGACGGCACGACGGTGCAGTTCCGCGCGGTGTGCCGCGAGCAGCGGATCCTCCGGTGCCCGGCGCTCGCCCCTGCGGCGCTCGATGCCGGGCGGCGCCAGACGCCGGGTACGGCGGTCCTGGCCACTGCGTTCATCGGCCGCGGCGCGGGCAGCGGCCAGCGCGGCCTCGTCGACCTCGGCATGTCTCATAACGTCGGGGATGAGCCCGGGATGCGCGGACAGGGGCTGCCAATTTTCGCCATCCGCACTCAACTCATCCTCCAGCCGGATGCGACCCAGCAGGATGTAGCGGCTGACCTCGGTCGCGGGAAAGGGACCACGAATCCGGCCTTCACGGCGGGTATACCAGAATTCGGGATGGCTGGAATTCATCCGATCGCTGTTCTGTGCCCGGCTACAACCTGTGCTAGGTTAGCGGTCGAATACCGCCAAAGTTGAACCCATGCAGCCCACCGGCCCCACACCCCCTGCCC
>NZ_JALTON010000055.1 GCF_027000115.1 Thiohalobacter sp.
AGCCGTAGCCGTCGCTACGGCTTGAGTGAAGCACCCCCGAGGCCGAGCGAAAATCCGCCAGGGCCGCAGCAGGAAGCGGGCGGGCACAAATCGTACTCCGGGCCATGGGCAAAAAATCCGGTTCATTGCCCGCCAGGACAACAAGCTGCCCGCCGCCTGCTTCCGCCCTGGTGCAATATGCGGGCTACAGGTCGTAGAGGATGCGCAGCGTCTCCTCGAAGGCCTCGCCGGCCCGGGCCACGGCCTCGGCGAGATCGTCCGGCCCGATGCGCGCTGCGGCCCAGACAGCGGGCGCGATCCCGGCCAGGCAGGGGGCATCGAAATCGGGTGGGGGCGGATCCACGAAGCCGGCAAAGGGATCGCGCAGCAGCGGATCGGCGCTGCCGGCCCGCGCCTCCACCTGATGGGTGGCGGCGTTGGCCAGGTGCAGCAGCGAGGCCTCCAGCTCGTGCTCGCCGGCGGCCAGTGGGTGATGATGGTGACGGACCGATTCGCGCAGTGCCCGCGGCAGCTTCCAGGCCAGCAGCAGCTCACCCCCGACCTCGGCGTGATCGAAGCCCAGCACCCGGCGCTCCGCCACGTCCGGCATGCAGTCGTCGGGACTGCTCCCGGCCTGGATGTGGGCCGCTTGCTCCGGCAGCCGACTGTAGATCAGCAGCCGGCCGACATCATGCAGCAGCCCGCCCACGAACAGGCGCTCGCCGTGCAGGACATGGGCGGCATCGGCCAGATTGCGTGCCACCAGCCCGCAGAACACGCTGTGCCGCCAGAAGGGGAACAGCGCCAGCCGCTGCCCGGGCAGATTGGCGAACAGCTCCACCGCGGCCGTGGCCAGCGCCAGATTGCGCAGGGCGAGAATGCCGACCAGGTTGACCGCCCGGCTCACCGTTTCCACCCGCGAGGGAAAGCCGTAGAAGGCGCTGTTGACCAGCTTGAGCAGTCGCGCCGTCAGCGATGGATCGTGTGTAACCACTGCGGCGAAATCGTCGAGGGTGCAGTCGGGATCGTCGGCCAGCTCCTGCACCCGCGCGCAGACTTCAGGCAATGAGACCAGATCGATGTTGTCGGCAACGAGATCGCGGGCCTGCATGGGTGACTCGCCGGTTTGAGGGAGCGGCCAGTCTAGCCAGTGCCGTGCGCGGGCACAAAAAACCGGGGCATCTGGCCCCGGTTTCTCGTTCCGACCCGCTGTTCAGCGCCGACGCAGGCGCATCACGCCCAGCCCGGCCGCCAGCAGGGCCAGCGTGCCCGGCTCCGGGATGCCGCTGGGCGGCGCGCCGACGCGACCGCCGAGCGCGGAGAGCTTGAAGAAGTCATTGCCGGTCGACCAGTTCTTGCTGGAGACGAAGGGATTGAAGGCGCTGACCAGCCACAGGCTCGAGCTGTAGCCGCCGCCGTTGACCGACACCGTCTTGCCCGGCTGCTGGGCGACATTGCTGTAATCGCCGGCATGGGCCCAGCCCTGGCTCAGCAACTGGCTGTAGTCGAGATTGCCGAGATAGTCGCTGTCGCCGGCGTTGAGCGGATCGCCGCTGCCGGTGTAGGCCAGCAGGCTGATATCTGAATCGTAGCCGCTGCTGCTGCCCGGCCAGCCGATCTGCAGGCTGTCCAGGGTCACCAGGCTGGTGCCGAAGTCGATGAGCACGGCGTCGATGTAGCCACTGTTGTCGGCGGCGTGGTTGGGGACCGATCCGCTTTCCGCCGCGTTCTTCACGCCGATGCCCGACCACAGGGCCACTGCCGAGGACCGGAGGCGTCCGGCGCGACCCGTGTTGGAGATGCCACTTACCGTGACGTTACCCTGCCCGGTCGGCGAGCTGAACACCATGGTGTCGCCGTAGACGCCGGTGCTGCTGCAGGCGCCGGAGACGCAGTTGGCGGTGCTGAACACCCAGTCGAAGGCGGCGTGGGCCGGCAGGCTGGCTGCGAGGGTCAGGGTGGCGACGCCGGCGAGGCGGCGGATGACATGTTTTCTGGTCATGGCACTGTTCCCGATGGTCGGAGTTCGTGGGCGCGGCCGCTGCAGGCGGTCGCTGGGCCTCTCCCGGGCCTTCCATGCCAACAGACTAGCAAGGAGTGCGCCAGAAAACCGTCCTGCTTTGAAAACAGCCTGTTGGCGCCGGGCACTGCGGATGTCACCCAGCCAGTGTAAAAAACATGGACGGTTTTCGGGTCAGGGCGCGGGCCGGCCCAGCCGCTTCCGGGCATCGTCACGCCCCGGGAAAGGCTGGTCGCTTGCGAGCGCCGCGCGGTATTCGGCGCGCGCCTCGTCCATCCGTCCCAGCGCCTCCAGCGCCCGACCGAGGTGGTAACGGATGTCGGGCAGGTCGGCCCGGCGGGCGTGCGCCTGGCGCAGCGGCGCCAGTGCCCGTTCCGGCTGGCCGGCTTCCACCAGCGCCCAGCCCAGCGTATCCAGGTAGCGCGGGTCCTCGGGCCGGAAGGCCACCGCGCGTTCGGCCAGGGCGCGCGCCGCATCGGCCTCGCCGAGCAGGAGGCGGACCGTGGCGAGGTTGTTGAGCAGCCGCGGGTCGTCGGGATGGTGTTCGAGCAGGCGCTCGAGCTGGGCCGCCGCGCCTGCGTGGTCGCCTTCCGCGAACAGGGCCTCGGCCAGCACCAGTCGCGCGTCGTCTGCCTGCGGATGTCGTGTCACCCAGTCGGCCAGCCAGCGCCGCGCGGCTGCGGATCCCTGTGCCGCAGTCAGCGCCCGGTACAGTGCCAGCGCGTTGCGGGCGTCGTCACGCAGGCCAAGTGCGCGGCGCAGATGCCTCACTGCGGCGGCACGCTCGCCGCCGGCAAGCTCGGCAAGACCGAGCGCCCGCAGCAGGTCCGGGTCCTCCGGTGCCCGTTTCCGCAGTTCGCGGGCCAGGCGCAGGGCGGGCGCGACGCGTCCGGCGGCGAGCCGGTAGTCGATCAGCTGCAGGGCCGCCGGACCCATTTCCGGCGGGTCCCCCACCTGTCTTTCCAGCGACCAGATGGCACCGGCAAGATCGCCGATGGCGGCCTGGCGGCGGGCGACCTCCTGCAGGCCGGTTCCGGTGACGGCGCGTGACAGGCGCTCCAGGGTGGCGCGGGCAGCCGCCGTGTCGCCACCGGCAGCCTGCACGTCGGCCTGTGCCAGGTTCAGTTCGACGTCATCGGGATGGCTGCGCAAGGCCCGGGCCAGTGCCCGGCCCGCTGCCTCGACCTCGCCCCGTGCGAGCCGGAACCGCGCCAGCGCCACCGCCGTATCCGGCCGGGTCTCGTCCAGCGCGAAGGCCTTTTCCAGCAGCCGCCCGGCGGTGCCGGTATCCTTCTCGGCCAGCGCGATGCGGCTGCGCTCGACCAGCAGGCCGGGATGCTCGGCGTGGGTCGCCAGCAGGCGGTCGATGCGGGCACGGGCAACGTCGGCATGCCCGGCCGCCAGATCCAGCCGGGCGAGATTGATATGGGCCGGGACGAACTCGGCGTCAAGCGCCAGCGCTGCCTCGAAGGCCTTGCGGGCGGAGGCGGCATCGCCGCGGGCAAGCCGCGCGACGCCGGCGAGATTGTGCACCAGCGGATGCGTCGGGTAATCGTCGACGAGTGCACGGGCGGTGGCGTCGGCATCCTCGAGGGCGCCGGTACGCAGCTCGAGCACCAGCCGCAACAGCCGCGCCTGCAGGCTGTCCGGCGCCGGCCCCGCCTTCGGCCGCAGATCGAGCAGTGCGCTGTCGATCCTGCCCTGCGCCAGGTGATACAGGGCCAGGCGTTCGCGGGCGCGGCCGAACCCGGCGCCGGCGGCCTTGGTCAGCAGCTCGGCCGCGGAAGCCTCCCGACCCGTCGCGAGATAGGCGCTGCCCAGCAGGGTCAGGAGTTCCGGGTCGCTCTGCCCCTCGCGCAGTGCGGGCTCCAGTACCGCCACGGCATCGTGCGGCCGCTGCTGCCGCAGCCGGAGCTGCCCCAACAGCTTGCGCGCGCCCAGGTGGCGGGGATGACTGCCGAGGTAGCGCTGGAGTTCGGCCTCGGCACGGCCGAACTCGCCCAGGCTGTAATGGACCACACCGGCCAGCAGGGTGGCCGCCGGCCGCGTGGCCAGCGCCTTTGGCGGGATGCGCTGGAAGATGGCGCCCGCCTCCTTGAGCGCCGCGAGTGCACGGTCGGAATCGCCAAGGCGGTTGAGCACCACGGCGCGCAGATACTGGACGCGGGGCTCGGCCGGCTGCGCTTCGGCCAGCCGGTCGAGGGCTTCCAGTGCGGCGTCGAGGCGACCGGTGTCGATGTCCAGGGTGATGCGGGCAAAGCGCACCGCGTCGAACTCGGGCTGCAGCTCAAGGGCGGTGTCGTAGGCGTGTGCCGCCCCCCCGGCGTCGCCGCGGGTATGCAGCACAGTGCCGAGCAGGTACCAGGCGGGCGCGTGCTTGCCGTCGCGGGCGACAGCGGCCCGGGCCAGCGCCTCGGCGCCTTCGGTGTCGCCCAGCGCCAGCCGCGCCCGGGCACGTCCCAGCAGGGGGGCGAGCGCGGTGGCATCGCGGCGCTCCGCTTCCGCATAGCTGGCCTCGGCCTCGGCGGCCCGGTCGAGGGCGAGCAGGGCGTCACCGCGCAGGCTCAGCAATTCGCTCGCCAGGCCCTCTGGGTAGTCCTTCGGATCGAAATCATCGAGGACGGCCTGGTAGCGCTCCTGCATGATCAGGGCCGTGGCCAGCGGCACCGCGATCAGACTGGGGTCGGCACCCATGTCCGCGGCCTTGCGCAACTGCTTCTCGGCGCCCGCCGCATCGCCGGCACGCAGGTAGGCACGCCCCAGCAGCACCTGGCCCGGCAGATGCCCGGGGGACTCCAGCAGCAGGTTCTTGAGCTGGATGGTCGCGGTGGCGACATCCCCGCGCTCGAAGGCGCCGAGGGCCGACTCGTAGCGCTGTTGTGCCGCGTCCGCTCGCGCAACGGTCGGCAGCGCCGACAGCGAAAGCAGGCAGAGGATGATCGGAAAGGACGGCAGGCGCATGGGCAACGGGCGTTGGATCATGAATGTCCGCAGTATGCCACAGCGCCCGGTCCCCCCTTCAGTCCACCCCTCAATCCACATAGGACCCGTGCTGATGGATGGCTTCGCCATGGGGCCGGCCGAAGGCCAGCATCAGGCGCGAGGGGTGGCAGGCCTCGATATCGAGCGGTGTGGCCTTCGGCAGGAACAGCGCTTGAGCTTCAGCGAGCGGATGACCGTTGACCTCGGCCGCGCCCTGGACCAGATACACCAGGCCGCGGAAACCCGGCGGTGGTGAGTGGCGGTAATGCCCGCCGGAATCGAGCGCGAGGTCCAGGTACTCGACCGGGGTGTGCAGGCGCAGTGGCGACCCCGCGCCGACGATGGTGCGCAGCCGGCCATCTGTCAGCGCGCGGTCGGGCAGGGCGTCGGCGTCCACCTGCTGGTAGTCGGGCGGCAGCGACTTCAGCCGTTGCGGCAGGTTGATCCAGAGCTGGATGCCGCGGGCACCGCCGACCGGCATCTCCGAGTGGCGGATGCCGCGGCCGGCGGTGAAGCGCTGGGCGCCACCGGCATGCACCACCGAGCGGTTGCCGAGATTGTCGGCGTGTTCCATGCCGCCGTCGAACAGGTAGGTGATGGCCTCGAAGCCGCGGTGCGGGTGCTCGGGGAAGCCGGTGCCGGCCTCGATGGCGAAATGGTCCCAGAGCACGAAGGGGTCGTGGTGGCGACAGTGCACCACCGGGAACAGGCGCCGCACCACCACCCCGGCGCCCTCCATCGTCTCCACGGCGTCCTGCACGAGTTCGTGGTCCATGCCCCTGCCTCCGCTGCGCAATACGGACACTATAATTGGCTTTTGTTCCGGGGGACATCGGCATGGCGAACAGCGACAAGGCACCCTGCGCCTGCGGCAGCGGACGGGCCTACGCGGACTGCTGCGGTCCGGTGCATGCAGGAATCCCGGCGGACACGGCCGAGGCCCTGATGCGGGCCCGCTACAGTGCCTACGCCCGCGGTGACGCGGCCTTCCTCGCAGCAAGCTGGCATTCGCGCAACCGGCCGCCCGTGCTGGAACTCGCGCCCCCACAGCCCGAGTGGCTGGGGCTGGTCATACGCTGTCGTCGCGCCGGTGGCGCGGGCGATGCCGAAGGCGAGGTCGGCTTCGTCGCCCGCTACCGCTTCCAGGGCGAGACGGGCGAGATCGCCGAGCTGAGCCGCTTCGAGCGCGAGGGCGGTGCCTGGCGTTATCTGGACGGGGCGCCGCTGCCCGCGCGCAATGCCCCCTGCCCCTGCGGCAGCGGCCGCAAGTTCAAGCGCTGCTGCGATGCTCAGTAGTGCGGCGGGGGCGGTTCGGCGGCCGCCGCGCCGGTATCGGGGGGTGTGAGCTCGCGGACCTGGCGCTCCAGCCGTTGGAGGCGGTCGGTCAGGGCCTCGACGGCACGGGTCAGGTCGAGCTGGCCACGGGTCAGGGCATCCAGCGCCGCTTCCTGTTCCATGAGCCGGATCTCCAGGGCCTCCAGTCTTTCGGCAGTGTGCTCGGGGGTCATGTCGGTGCCTCGTTCGTTGCGGCTTGCAGTGTACCGGTTCCACTGGCCCTCGTGGGCGCGATGACGTAGGGTGCCGGAACCCATGTCGATTGCGGATGACGAGGTATGGAGGCTGGAGCGATGAAACCGAAGAACATGCAGGCAGGCGTGCGCGGCACCATTCTGGGACTGTCACTGGCACTGACGGTCGGCGGTGCAGCGGCCGAGGAAGAACCGGGGCTGGTTACTTTCCGTACCCTGTCCCCGGAACTGGCGCTGGAACTGGCGCAGGCCACCCTCGCGGCCTGCCGCGAAAGGGGCTTTCAGGTCGCGGTGGCGGTGACCGATCGCAGCGGCCTGTTGCAGGTGCTGCTGCGCGATCGCTACGCCGGGCCGCACACGGTTGAAGTGGCCACGCGCAAGGCCTGGACCGCTGTGAGCTTCCGCACCGATACCCTGACCATGATGGAAGAGACCCAGGCCGGCAAGCCCCAGTCGGGGGTGCGTTTCATCTCCCAGGCGATGATGGTCGGCGGGGGTCGCACTGTGGAGGTCGCCGGCTCCATGGTGGGCGGCATCGGAGTGTCCGGGGCGCCGGGCGGCGACCAGGACGATGTCTGTGCCGAGGCAGGGCTGGCGGCGATCGCCGACCGGCTGGCGTTTCTGTAGCGGCCGGTTGGCAGAGACTAGCTGGCGACCTTCTGGGCAACCAGTGCCAGGATCTGCTCGCTGTCATCGGTGGTGGCGAGGATCTCACGGACCCGGTTGAAGGCGTCCGCGGCCACCTCGGGATGCGAGGCATAGGTCGTCAGGCGCTCGTATTTCCAGCCCGCGGCGCGCATGACCTTGCGGCTGAATTCCATGCCCTTGACGCCGGTACCGCCGATCAGGATCAGGGCCGCCTCGATCTTCTGGTGCGGCAGGCGCTCGGTGGTGATCTTGGTGAAGTCTTCGGCTGCTACGGGTTCGAATTGTTCGGCCATGGGCGAGTCTCTTCGGGGTCTGCCTGGGTTGTTCCGGGCACGCCTGGCGCGCCGCGGCTTCAGGGTATGCTTCGGCCACCGCGGGGTCTTTCTTGAGTCCGCGCGGCCAACGGGCCGTACGATTCCCTGAAATCCATGCGGTTTCGGCTCACGGGCTGCAGCTACAATCGGGCCGGCCCACGGCATCTGGAGAAGAAGGCATGAAAATCAGCATCGTCAGCGGGAGCCACCGGGCGCCCTCGCAGAGCATGAAGGTGGCCCACTTCATCGAGGCGACACTCAAGGAAAAGGCGCTTGCCGATGAAACCTGGCTGCTCGACCTCGGCAACAACCCGCTGCCCCTGTGGGACAGCGGGGTCTGGGAAGGCGAGCCGCGCTGGAAGACCCTGCTCGACCCCATTCGGGCCGAGCTGGCGGCCAGCGACGGGCTGGTAGTGGTGTCCCCGGAGTGGCACGGCCAGGTGCCGGCCGGGCTGAAGAACCTGTTTCTGTTGCTCAGCCGCTTCGAGGTCGGGCACAAGCCGGCCCTGATCGTGACCGTATCCTCGGGCGACGGCGGCGCCTATCCGGTTGCCGAGCTGCGCATGAGCTCCTACAAGAACAACCGCCTGTGCTACATCCCCGAGCATGTGATCGTGCGCAACGTGGAGTCGGTGCTCAATGACGACCCGGCCGACAACAACCCCGACGCCGATACCTATTTCCGCAACCGCATCGCCTGGGCGCTGGGCATCCTGCGCGAGTATGCCCTGGCCCTGCGCCAGGTCCGCGCCTCGGGCGTGACCGAGCACGAGATGTTCAAGAACGGCATGTGAGGCGACGCACTGCAACGGCGTGACCCTGCGGTTCATTCCGCGAGGCGGGCAGCCTCCAGCGCCTCCATCAGTGCCAGGCAGCGTTCCTCGGCCTCGGCCAGCCGGCGTTCCAGCTCGCCGCGCGCCCGCAGCAGTGGCGTGAGTTCGGCGCCCGCGCCCTCGGCATAGAGCGCCGGGTCGGCCAGCCGGCGTTCCAGCGCGTCGCGTTCGTTTTCCAGTCGTTCCAGCTCGGCCTCGGCCTGTGCCAGTCGGCGGCGCAGCGGCGCCAGCCGCTGCCGGGCCTCGGCCTCGGCGCGGCGGCGGTCCCGGCGGTTGCCGGCCGAGTGCGGTGCCGCTGGCGCATGCGTCGCCGCCGTCTCCCTGCCCTGAGCCAGTCGCTGGCGATAGTCGTCGAGATCGCCGTCGAAGCGCGTGACGCGGCCATCCTCGACCAGCAGGAGGCGTTCGGTACAGGTGCGCAGCAGATGGCGGTCGTGGGAGACCAGCACCAGCGCGCCGCCGAAGTCGTTCAGCGCGAGCTCCAGCGCCAGCCGCATGTCCAGGTCGAGGTGATTGCTGGGCTCGTCGAGCAGCAGCAGGTTGGGGCGCTGCCACACCACCCGCGCCAGAGCCAGCCGGGCACGCTCGCCGCCGGAGAAGGGGGCCACCGGGTCCAGCGCGCGATCGCCGGAGAAACCGAAGCCGCCAAGGAAGTCGCGCAGCGCCTGTTCCGGCGCGCGCGGATCCAGCCGCTGCAGATGAGCGAGCGCGCTGGCCTCGCCGTCCAGCTGCTCGAGCTGGTGCTGGGCGAAGTAGCCGATGCGCAGGTCGGCCGCCGGCTGCCGGCGGCCCGCCAGCGGCGCCAGTTCCCCGGTGAGCAGGCGGATCAGCGTGGACTTGCCGGCGCCGTTGCGGCCGAGCAGGCCGATCCGGTCCTCGGGGCCGATGTCCAGATCGATGCCGCGCAGCACCGGCTCCCCGTCATAGCCGGCGGCCGCGCCGTCGAGCCGGATCAACGGGTTGGGCAACCGCTCGGGCCCGGGGAAGGAAAACCGGAACGGCGAATCCACGTGCGCCGGCGCAATCTCCTCCAGCCGTTCCAGCGCCTTCAGCCGGCTCTGCGCCTGCCGGGCCTTGCTGGCCTTGGCGCGAAAGCGGCGCACGAAGTTCTCGATGTGGGCGATCTCGCGCTGCTGGCGCTTGCGGGCCGCGGCCTGCCCGGCCAGCCAGGCCGCGCGCTGACGCTCGAACCCGGAATAGTTGCCGGTGTACAGGCGCAGGCCTTGCTGCTCGATGTGCAGAATCCGGTCCACCACCCGGTCGAGGAAGTCCCGGTCGTGGGAGATCAGCAGCAGCAGGCCGGGGTAACCGCGCAGCCACTCCTCCAGCCAGAGTACGGCATCCAGGTCCAGGTGGTTGGTGGGCTCGTCGAGCAACAGCAGGTCCGAGGGGCTCATCAGTGCCCGCGCCAGATTGAGCCGCATGCGCCAGCCTCCGGAGAAGCTGCTCACCGGTCGTTCATGGGTGTCGGGCGGAAAACCGAGCCCATGCAACAGCCGCCCTGCGCGCGCCGGCGCCTCGTAGCCGCCGATCCCGGCCATGCGGTCGTGCAACCGGGCCAGCGCCGGCCCGTCGCCCGCGACCTCGGCGGCATCCAGTTCCCGCCGCAGCGTGGCAAAGCGTGCATCGCCCTCGAGCACGAAGTCGCGGGCCGGCATGTCCAGCGCCGGCGTTTCCTGGGCGACATGGGCGATCACCCAGTCCGGCGGCAGCTCGATGCTGCCGGCATCGGCCGAGAGTTCACCAAGAATCAGCGAGAACAGGCTGGACTTGCCGCTGCCGTTGGCGCCGGTCAGGCCGGCGTGCTGCCCCGGGAACAGGGTGAGATCGGCATCGCGGATCAGCAGCCGGTCGCCGCGTCGCAGGCTGAGATGGTCGAAACGAAGCATGGGCAGGCACGTTGGGCGGAGGCGCAGACTCTACCGCAGTCACCGGGCTCCGCCAAAGGGGCAGGGAACCCGACCGGTCTCGTTTGCATTCCGGCCGGAAATCACAGAGTCTTTGCGCACCTGCACGCCGGCCCGGGTGAAGCGGTACTCAGGATCGTTCGCGTGCCCGAAGGCGACGGGCCGCCTGCGCCAGAATGACCCGCCGACGCACGTCATCGGCCCCGCCCCATTCGATGATCTCTTCGAGGGCGCGGCCACAGCCCAGGCATATGTCGTTCCGGTCCAGGCAGCAGTTGCGGACACAGGGCGAACGGGGTGCGGGTTCGGGTGCGGGCTCTGTCTTCATCGGGAGTGACTGCCGAATGGCGAACGATATTGTCCTTATAGACCAGCCCGACGCCCTTGCGAAGGCCTGCGCGCAGTTGCAGGATGCCGAGTGGCTGGCGCTGGACACCGAGTTCCTGCGCGAGCGCACCTACTACCCGCGCCTCTGCCTGGTGCAGATCGCGGTGCCCGGACACATCTTCTGCATCGATCCGCTCGCGGTTCCCGATCTCGGGCCGCTGTTCGAGCTGCTGTTCCGCGAGGACCTGCTGAAGGTGGTGCATTCCGGTCGCCAGGATTTCGAGATCTTCCATCACCTCGCCGGGCGGGTGCCGGCGCCGGTGTTCGATACCCAGCTCGCCGCGCCACTGCTCGGCTACGGCGATCAGATCGGTTACGGCAACCTGGTCCGCGAGCGGCTCGGCGTGCAGCTTGGCAAGGCGCATACCCGCACCGACTGGTCGCAGCGCCCGCTGTCCGGCGACCAGATCCGCTATGCCGCCGACGACGTCCGTTATCTGGCCGAGCTGTTTCCCGCCATGCGCCAGGCGCTGGCCGAGCGCGGTCGCCTGGACTGGCTGGCCGAAGACTTCGCGCGGCTGACCCACCCCGAGACCTACGCCAACCCGCCCGAATCGGCCTGGCGCCGCATCAAGGCCGCGCAGCGCATGAAGGGCGGCAGCCTCGCGGTGCTGCAGGCGCTGGCCGCCTGGCGCGAGAGCGAGGCGCAGCGCAGCGACCGTCCGCGCAAGTGGGTGCTAAGCGACGAGGTGATCGAGACCCTGGCGCGCATGAAGCCGCACAGCCGCAAGGAACTCAAGCGGGTGCGGGGACTCAACGACGCCCAGATCGAACGCCTTGGCGACACCCTGCTGGCCATCATCGGGGAAGCGCGCGAGCGTGCGCCCGAACCCCTGGACCGGGGCGAACGCCCGCGCCCGCTCACGACCGCCGAGGAGGCGCTGGTCGACGTGCTCACCGGCGTGGTGCGGCTGCTCGCGGCGCAGGCCGATCTGCACCCCTCGGTGCTGACCGGCCGCAAGGGCCTGGAGGCGCTGGTGCGCGGCGAGCGCGCGGGGCCGCTGTTCGAGGGCTGGCGCGCCCAGGCCGTGGGCAGGCCGTTGCTGGACATCCTGGAGGGACGACGCAGCCTTCAGGTCGGCCCGGAGGGGCTGGAACTGGGCTGATCCGGCCCGCCGCGAATTCACCCTCACCCGCAGTCGTCGCTGCCCTAAGCGATGCCGCATGAGCGTCCGCCGCGCGGCGTTCGGCAGGCACGAAGCGCGCCCTGGCGGCGTGTCCGCAAGCGCTCTGTCAAGTTCGCGGAAGGCCGGCCGATAGCCTGGCGGAGGCAGGAACACCTCACCGTCCAGCGCATCCCACAGGGAGGTATCGACATGCAGACCGAAAACGCGCCCGCACTCCAGGCACAGGCCACGCCGGCCCGGGATCAGGCAGCCGCTTCCCTGCGCCCGGCAGCCAACAACAGAACAGAGCCCGCAAACACCACCGGCTCGGGTGTTGTGTCCGATACAGTCAGCGTATCCGCATCAGGGCAAACACTGGCGCTGGGGGCCGCCGGGAGCATCGTCCGCCAACGCAGCACATCGGTGACGATAGAGACCCGGCAAGGCGACCGTATCCGTCTCGACATCCAGGCGCTCGCCCGTCTCGACACCGCAGCCGTCACGGCCACCGACGGGACACAGGGCCTGGCGCGCGCGGCCGTAGCGAGCCGGTCCGGGTTGTCCCTGCAGTTCAGCGTGGAGGGTACGCTGGATCGCAGGGAACTCAAGTCACTCGCCCGGGTTCTGCATTACGTCGAAGAGGCAGCCGAAGAATTCTACGAGGGAGATGCAGCCGAGGCGCTCAAGAAACTCGGAGGAATGAAGGTCGACCCGAACGTGCTGGCCGGGGTGTCCGTGGATTTCCAGCGCAGCGCCGCCGTTCGCTATGCCGAAATCCAGCGGCTGGCTGATGAACCCGCGTCCGCATTGCCCACGGATTCCCGACCGCCTGCCGCCTCGCAGACCGGGACCGCGGCCGTGTCCCGCCCGGCGCCGACCGGTTCCGACAGGCCGGCCAGCGCGATGCCTGCGCCCGAGACCTCGTCGGGTGTCTCCGGCCCCGGCCGCCTGTTCCCGGACCCCGCCGGTGGCTCGCAGCGAACCCCGATCGTGCCGTCCCAGGCCAGCCCGGTTGCCCGTCTTGCAACAGCCGTCCGCAGCAGTCTGGACCTCGGCACCGAAAGTGGACTGTTCCAGTCCCCCGAAACCGGCGTGAAGGATCTGTTCCGTGCCGTGTTCGACCTGGTCGCCGGGCTCCGAGGAGACGACGAAGGCGAGGACGAGAAAGGGCTTCCAGCCCTACTGGACAGCCTGCTCGAAATCCTGACCAGTGCGGGCGGGGCCGAGGCGCGTGATGCCGAGGACCATGGCATGGCCGCTGCCCCTGAATCCGAAGAGGGTGACGCGGTGACGGTCGACTCCGAGCATGATGCGGACGACGTGGTCGCGTCCCCGGCTACAGCGGCGACATCTGACACGCGCCCGGACAGGGATGCCGTATCGTTCACCCCGTCCGCCGCATGACCAAGACCCGCCTTGGCGCAATATGCGGGCTGACGGCGGCTGCACCAGGCCGCCATTCCCCAATATCCCGTACCCATGAGGCAACATGGGCTCCGGGCGCTCTCAGCTCCGAATGCCGACGCCGC
The DNA here is from genome assembly GCF_027000115.1 of Thiohalobacter sp. Taxonomy (NCBI): domain Bacteria; kingdom Pseudomonadati; phylum Pseudomonadota; class Gammaproteobacteria; order Thiohalobacterales; family Thiohalobacteraceae; genus Thiohalobacter; species Thiohalobacter sp. Next base: position 13,235 of record NZ_JALTON010000055.1, read on the forward strand.
GATTGAGCAGATTCACCGCAAAGGCGAACAGTACCGCGATGAAGGCCAGGGTGATGGCGAAGGAAACGCCCAGGCCGATATCGCTGACGCCCAGCATGCCGTAGCGGAAGCTGTTGATCATGTACAGGATGGGATTGGCCAGCGAGGCCTTCTGCCAGAACTCCGGCAGCATGTCGATGGAATAGAAGATACCGCCGAGGTAGGTCAGTGGGGTCAGCACGAAGGTCGGGATCAGCGAGATGTCGTCGAAGCTGCGGGCATAGATGCCGTTGATGAAACCGCCGATGGAAAACAGGATGGCGGTAAGCAGCACCATGGCCAGGGCGATGCCCAGGTCGTGCACGCGCAGGTCCGCGAACACCGAGGCAGTGAGGGTCACGGCCAGGCCGACGGTCAGGCCGCGGGCCACGCCGCCGGCCACGTAGCCGCTGAGAATGAGCGCGTTGGGTATGGGCGAGACCAGCATTTCCTCGATGTGGTGCTGGAACTTGGCGCCATAGAAGGACGACACCACGTTGGCATAGGCGTTGGTGATCACCGACATCATGATGAGGCCCGGCACGATGTAGTCCACATAAGGATAGCCCGCCATGTCGCCGATCTGCGAGCCGATAAGATTGCCGAAAATGATGAAGTAGAGTGCCGTGGTCACCACTGGCGGCAGGATGGTCTGTATCCAGATGCGTGAGAATCGCAGCACCTCGCGGATGACAATGGTCTGGAATGCGATGCGCTTTTCCCGGAAGGTCATGCCGTGGTCCTGCAGCAGTCGTTGTCGACTTCAACCAGGTTCATGAACAGCTGTTCGAGGCGGTTGGTCTTGTTGCGCATGCTCAGCACCTCGATGCCGTGCGCGCTCAGCTCCTCGAACAGGTGGTTGATGCTGCGGTCGCGCGATATGTCGGCCTCGATGGTCAGCTTGTCGATCAGGCGCAGGCGGTAGTCGCGGATGTCCGGCAGTTGCCGGATCGGGTCGCGCAGGTCCAGCACGAAGGTTTCCGTTTGCAGCTTGGCCAGCAGATTTTTCATGCTGGTGTGCTCGATGATCCGGCCCTCGTTGATGATGGCGATGTCACGGCACAGGCTTTCCGCTTCCTCAAGGTAGTGGGTGGTGAGGATGATGGTCGTGCCCTGGGCATTGATGCGGCGCAGGTAGGCCCACATGGAGCGCCGGATCTCGATGTCCACGCCGGCGGTCGGTTCATCGAGGATGAGCAGGCGAGGCTGGTGCACCAGGGCGCGCGCGATCATCAGCCGCCGCTTCATGCCGCCGGAGAGATTGCGGGCCATGACGTGGCGCTTCTCCCACAGTCCGAGTTCACGCAGATAGCACTCCGCGCGTTCGAATGCCAGCCGCCTCGGAATGCCGTAATAGCCGGCCTGGTTGACCAGGATCTCCACCACCGGCTCGAACACGTTGAAATTGAACTCCTGCGGCACCAGCCCGATGCAGCTCTTGGCCGCCGCAAGGTCAGTGTCGATGTCGTGGCCGAACACCTGCACCCGCCCGCGGGACTTGTTGACCAGCGAACAGATGATGCCGATGGCTGTAGACTTGCCGGCGCCATTGGGGCCAAGCAGGGCGAAGAAGTCGCCTTCCGCGACCTCCAGGTCGATGCCGCGCAACGCCACATGCCCGTTGGCATAGGTCTTGTGCAGGTCCTGGATGGCAAGCGCGGCGATCATGTCGGTTCCGTGAATGGCGAGCGGCGATTCTAGCATGGCCGGATACCGCCGACGGGGCCGGCAATCCCCCGTGATTTCCGGGCGTTCGGCTGTTCAGCCGCCATTCAGCGAGCGCGGTTCAGACTGGCACCACCCTGAAGAAGAAATCACGGAGGTGTGTCATGAATCGCAACAGCGTTCGAGCACTGACCCTGGCGGCCTGCCTGGGTGCGCTGCCCGGCCCGGCGCCGGCCGACCCCGGCGAGCGGGCGGTGTTCTATGACGAGGCGCGCGTGGTGCGGGTGGAGCCGCTGGTGCGCGTGGTCCGGGTGGCCGAACCGCGCGAGACCTGCCGGGAGGCGCGGGTGCCGGTGCACGAGGCCGGCTACCGCTCGGCTACCCCCATGATCCTGGGCGGTATCCTCGGCGGCGTGATCGGAAACCAGATGGGCAAGGGGCACGGCAAGGACGTGGCCACCGTTGCCGGCGTGATACTGGGCGGCTCCATCGGCCGGGATATCGAGCGTGATCGCCGCACCGACCGCGTGGTGGGCGAGGAGGTGGTGGCGCGCTGCACCACCGAAACCGCCTGGCGCGAAGAGGAGCGTATCGAGGGCTACCGGGTGACCTATCGCTATCGCGGCGAGCTGTTCACCACGCGCATGGATCATGATCCGGGTTCGCGCCTGCGCATGCGAGTGGTCGCCGAGCCGGCGGCGGACTGAGCCGGACGCTGTCGCCGCCCGCGCCGGACTGCTAGCATCTCTGCCATGCCGCTGCTTCGACTGCTGCCACTGCTGATCCTGCTGCCTGCCCTCGCCGGGCCGGCCCAGGCGCGCCCGGACCCGGAGCGCTGGCACCCGCGTGGCCCGGGTCACGGCCTGCGCGAGGCGCCCCCGCCGCCCGGCCGCGGCCTCGGCGGCGTGGTCCGCGACCTGGAGCATCGCAGTGGCGGCCGGGTGCTGGCCGCCGAGCCGGTGGAGACGGGCGATGGCCTGCGCTACCGCGTCAAGCTGCTGACCCCGGATGGCCGGGTGCGGGTGATCTGGGTGGATGGCCACTGATGCGGGTGCTGGTGGTCGAGGACGAGGCGCCGCTGCGCGAGCAGTTGGCGGAGCGGCTCCGGGCCGCCGGCCATGTGGTCGACATCGCCGCCGACGGCGAGGAGGGGCTGTACTTCGCGCGTGAATATCCCGTCGACCTGGCCGTGGTCGACCTCGGTCTGCCCGGGCTGGACGGCATTTCCCTCATCCGCCAGGCCCGTGCCGAGGGCCGGCGCTTTCCCATCCTGATCCTCACCGCCCGCGGCCGCTGGCAGGACAAGGTCGAGGGCCTGGAGGCCGGGGCCGACGACTACCTGGTCAAGCCCTTCGAGTTCGAGGAGCTGCTGGCCCGGCTGCGGGCGCTGGCGCGGCGGGCGGCGGGCTGGAGCCGTTCGGAACTGGTCTGCGGCCCGGTCAGAGTGGACACCGCGGCCCAGCAGGTAACCCTGGACGGCCAGCCGGTGGAGCTGACGGCCTTCGAATACCGCCTGCTCGAATACCTGATACTGCATGCCGGCGAGGTCATCTCCAAGACCCGTCTCACCGAGCACCTGTACGAGGAAGACCAGGATCGCGACAGCAACGTGATCGAGGTGTTCGTCGGTCGCCTACGGCGCAAGCTCGACCCCGACAACCGGCTGCGGCCCATCGAGACGGTTCGCGGCCGCGGCTACCGCTTCGTGCTGGAACGGAGCGAGGGCTGATGCGTTCCCTGCAGGGGCGGCTGCTGCTGGCCGGGGGACTGCTGGTGCTGGTGTTCATGGGACTGACCGGGCTGGCGCTCGACCGTGCCTTCCGCGACAGCGCGGCCGAGGCCGTGCGCGAGCGGTTGCAGGCGCAGGCCTGGGGGCTGCTGGCCGCGCTGGAACTGGATGCCGACGGTCGGCTGCAGATGCCGGTGCAGCTTTCCGATCCCCGCTTCGGTCAGCTCAATTCGGGCCTGTATGCCCAGCTCGATGCCGATGGCGAGGTCCTCCTCTGGCGCTCGCCCTCCCTGCTCGACGAACGCCTGGCCAGCGTGCCGGTCGCGCCCGGGCAGAGCGACTTCCGGCGCCAGAGCAGGCCGGCGGCCTGGGTGCTGGCACTGGGCATCGACTGGGAGTACGCCCCGGACCGGAGCCGGGCGCTGGTGCTGCGGGTGGGCGAGGATGTCCGCTTCCAGCAGGCGGCGGTGGCCGGATTCCGCCGCACCCTGCTGACATGGCTGGGGCTGGCGACCGGGGTGCTGCTGGCCGCCCAGTTGCTGCTGTTGCGCTGGGGCCTGCGGCCGCTGGCGCGGGTCGCCGACGAGCTGGCCGAGGTGCGCAGCGGGGCGCGGGCGCGCATCGGCGAGGACTATCCCCGCGAGCTGCGGCTGCTGACGGCCCGCATCAACGAACTGATCGACCAGCGCGAGCAGCGCCTGGCCCGTTCCCGGGATTCGCTGGCGGACCTGGCGCACAGCCTGAAGACGCCGCTGGCGGTGCTGCGCGGTGCCGCCCAGTCGGCCACCGATCTCGACAGCCTGCGCGCGGCAGTGGAGGCCGAGGCCGGACGCATCAACCAGAGCATCGAATACCAGCTACAGCGGGCCGCGACCGCCGGGCGCTCCGCGCTGCGGCCGCCCCGACCCCTGCGGCCGCTGCTGGAACGCCTGCGCGATTCGTTGCTCAAGGTGCATGCGGATCGTCCCTTGCGTTGCGACATCGATTGCGCCGAAGACCTGAGCTATCCGGCCGAGTCCGGCGACCTGATGGAACTGCTGGGCAATCTGCTCGACAACGCCTGCAAGTGGGCGCGCGGTCGGGTGACGGTGGCGGCCCGCGCGGTGCCGGACAGCGGCCTGGAGCTGGTGGTGCGCGACGATGGCCCCGGTTTCCCGGCCGGGCTGGCCGACCGCCTCACCGAGCGCGGCGTGCGCGGCGACGAGCAGGTGCCGGGCCATGGGGTGGGGCTGGCCATCGTCGCCGACATCGTCGCGGCCTACGAGGGCGAACTGTCGCTGGGTGATGCACCGGGGGGCGGCGCGGAGGTGCGGGTGCGATTGCCGGGCGGGTCCGGCTGAGGTCGGGCAGGGTGCGGTTCAGCCCGCCAGGTCGTCCAGCGCGCCGTCCATGTGCAGCTCGGTGAGCTCGGTGAAACCGCCGATCCACTTGCCGTCGATGGTGATCTGCGGCACCATCCGGGCCCCGTTGGTGACCTTGACGAACTCGCGCAGGGACGCCTGATCCAGGTCCACCCGGACTTCTTCGTAGCCGATGCCCCACTTTTCCAGCAGGGCCTTGGTCTTGTCGCAGATGGGGCAGATCCCGGTGCTGTAGATCCTGACACGGGCCATGGGCAGTTCCGCCGGTAGTGGAGAGCGCGACAACGTTGCATGACTGAAGCCCTTTCGTCAACTGCCGGGGTCTTGCGTCTGGCTGACCTCGATCCGGCGCCGCTGGCCGCCCTGCTGTCCGGCTACGGGCTGGCGCTGACCCCGGTCGCGCCGGGCGAGCCCATTCCGGGTTCCTTCTGGGGCGAGTCCGAGGCGGGCCTGATCGGTGACCGCCTGTATGCGCGGCCGGACACCCCGCTGCACTCGGTACTGCACGAGGCCTGTCACTACATCTGCATGAGTCCCGAGCGGCGCGCGGCCCTGCACACGGATGCCGGCGGCGACACCGCGGAGGAGAACGCCGTCTGCTACCTCCAGATCCTGCTGGCGGCGCGGCTGCCGGGCGTGGGCGCGGCGCGGCTGATGGCGGACATGGACCGCTGGGGCTACAGCTTTCGCCTCGGCAGCGCGCGACGCTGGTTCGAGCAGGATGCCGAGGATGCACGCGACTGGTTGCGCGGCCACGGCCTGATCGATGGCGCGGACCGGCCCACGGGGCAGCGCCGCGAGCGCGGGTGAAGCCCCCCACCCTTCTTTCACCGGACAACATGGAGACGCTGCAATGACCGACAAACCCCTCGGCCTGATGGACTTCGTGAAGACGGCGCGGGCGCAGATCCGCGAGCTGGAGCCCGATGCCTTCGAGGCCCTGCGCGCCGAGCGCGACGACCTGCTGGTGGTGGACGTGCGCGAGTCCAGCGAGCACGAACAGGGCCACATCGAGGGCGCCCTGCTGGTGCCGCGCGGCATCCTGGAGGCGGCGGCCGACCTCGACTACCCCAAGCACGTCGAGGCCCTGTACACCGCCCGCAACCGCCCCGTGGTGCTCTACTGCGCCACCGGTGGCCGCTCGGCGATGGCCGCGCTGACCCTCCAGCAGATGGGGTTCGCCGAGGTCTACAGCCTGGCCGGCGGCATGGCGCGCTGGGAAAAGGAAGGCCGCCCGCTGGTGCGCGAGGCCCGCTACGTCTGACGATCTCGCCTGTAAGGCACTGTGCCGAGGAGGGAAAGTCGCTGGTCCGAGGCGCTGCGAAGGTGCGCGTGAAGGGTCAAGGATTCCACGCCCGAGGCCGCTAACCGGTGGAGGGGCTGCGCCTCGATGGCGCCGCTTTGACCGGATACAGCGCACCCGGACCCGATCCGGGCAGGAGTGGAACAGTGCAAACGATCCTTTCGACCGTCGCCCGCCGCTGGCTCGGCTGCCTGCTGGCGCTGTGGGCCGGCTGGGCCGTCGCCGAGAGCGAGATCCGTTCGCCGGACGAGATACCCGGCACCGTCAGGGTGGATGCCGAGGGCCTGATCGACCTGATCTACCGCATCCCCGAGCTGACCCTGATCGACTCGCGGGTGCCCATGGACCGGCGCCAGGGCTACATCGAGGGCTCCGAGAGCCTGCCCGATACTCATACCGACTGCGATACCCTGGCCCTGCATCTCGACGACCTCGATGCCCCGGTCGCCTTCTACTGCAACGGACCCCGGTGCGGGCGCAGCGCCAAGGCCGCGCAGGTCGCGGTGGACTGCGGCTACCGCCGCATCTACTGGTTCCGCGGCGGCTTCGAGGAATGGCTCGGAAAGGGCTATCCGGTGATCAAGGAATAGGGGCGTCCCCTGATGCGCTTCTCCTGGTCCATCGGCGGCATACTGGGCGCGGTCATCGGGCTGCTCGGCCTGCTGGTGGTGGCGCTGGTGTTCGTCACCGGCTCGGTATATCGGGATCTCACTCTGGACAACAAGCGGGCCTCGCTGTCGGAGCTGATCCATCTCAAGGTCCGTGACCGGCTGGCGGACCTGCACGAGCTGTCGGCCGACCTGGTCATGGGGCTGGAAAAGGACGCGCAGTTCCGCGCGGCCGTGCGCGCCCGCGACCTGCCGCGCATCGGTGCCCTGCTGGAACAACAGTTCCACCAGTACTTCGTCACCGCCGGCATCCTCCGGCTGGAGGCCCTCAACTACTACAACGCCGAGCTGCAACCCCAGGGCACGGCCATCGGTGGCCACTGGCGACAGCCGGGCGAGTTGAGTCCCTGTTCCGGGCTGGTCGCGGACGCCAGGAAACGCGGCCGCGCCGAGCGCGCCCGCATCCGGGGGCGACTGTGCGTCAAGGACGGCAGGGCGCACTATGCCGTGCTGGCCCCGCTCGGTGGCCTGCGTCCCCAGGGCTACCTCGAAGTCGTCAGTGCGCCCTGGCATCTGCTGATCGAGGCCGAGCAGGCGCTCGGCATGCCCATCGCCATCCATCAGGCCAGTGGCGAGGAGGTCTATCGCTCCGCCGACTGGCCGGCCGCGCCCGATCCCGACACCACGCTGGAGACGACCTACTGGGTGAGCACCGGCGACGGCCGGCCGGCGCTGCGCGTGACCGCGCTGTCCGATGTCGCTGCCTTTATCGGCCGCATCGACCGTACCCGCGGTACGCTGCTGGCCATCACCCTGATCGCCACCCTGCTGGCGCTGACCGCCGCCATCGCCCTGCTGCGTGTCACCATGCTGAATCCGCTGGAATACCTCACCGGACAGATCCGGCTGGTACGCCAGGACCCCATCTACCTGCGCGGCGCGGTGGACGAGCGCGGCACCCGCGAGACCCGGGTGCTGGCGCGCGCCTTCAACCAGATGACCCATGAGCTGCACGACCTGTACAGCACGCTCGAGGACATGGCCTTTCGCGATCAGCTCACCGACCTGCCCAACCGCAACCAGTTCAACGAGCGCCTGGACCAGCTCAGCGACCCCATGCAGCCGCGCGGCTTCGCGCTGTTCCTGATGGATCTGGATCGCTTCAAGAGTGTCAACGACACTCTGGGTCACCACGTCGGCGACGTGCTGCTGCGCGAGGTCAGTGCCCGCCTACGCGGCTGCCTGCGCACCAGCGAGCTGCCCGCCGGTGCGGCGCGCCTGGTCTGTGATGTGGAGAATGATCTCATCGCCCGTATCGGTGGCGACGAGTTTGCGGTGCTGCTGCCCGGGGTGGAGGACCCGGTGCTGGCCGAACGGGTCGCGCGCAAGCTCATCAAGGCCCTCGACGATCCGGTCATGGTCGGCGAGGAACGACTGTCGGTCGGCATCAGCATCGGCATCGCGCTCTGCCCCGACCACGGTCGCGACCGGCACACCCTGATGCGACATGCCGACGTTGCCATGTACCATGCGAAGCAGACGCGTCGCGGCTTCGCCTTCTATCGTCCGGACCTGGACGAGGAGGCCACCATCCATGCCCTGTTCGAGCGCGATCTGCGCCATGCCCTCCAGTCCGACGCGCTCGAACTCTACTACCAGCCGAAGATCCTGCTCGACGGCGATCGCCTGCAGGGTGCCGAGGCGCTGGTGCGCTGGCGGGATCCGGACAAGGGCTTCATTCCGCCGGACGAGTTCATCCCCGCGGCCGAGCGTCTGGGCCTGATCCAGCCGCTGACCCTGTGGATCATGCGCCGCGCCCTGCGCGACTGTGGGCGCTGGCGTGCCGCCGGCGTCGACATCGGGGTGGCCATCAACCTGTCGGCAGTGAATCTGCACGACCCGGACCTGCTCGACCAGCTCGACCGGCTGCTGGAAGAGGCCCGCGTGCCGCCGGGCCAGGTGACCTTCGAGCTGACCGAGACCACGGTGATGTCCGATCCCGAGTACGCCCTCAATGTGCTCGATCGCATCGCCGAGCGTGGCATCCGCATTTCCATCGACGACTTCGGTACCGGCTATTCCTCGCTGGCCTACATCAAGAAACTGCCGGTGGGCGAACTCAAGATCGATCGCTCCTTCGTGCGCGACATGGTCAACGACGCCAATGACGCGGCCATCGTGCGCACCACCATCGGCCTGGCCCACAACATGGGCATCCGCGTGGTGGCCGAAGGCGTCGAGGATGGCGTGACGGTGGAGGCCCTGCGCGATCTGGAATGCGACCAGATCCAGGGCTATCACATCTCCCGGCCGCTGCCGCTGCCCGAGTTCCTGGCCTGGGCCGAGGACTGGCAACGGCAGAGCGCCCGGCGCAGCCGGGCGTTTCGGGCGGAGGGCTGAGAGAGGACGGTCAGCCGAGCGGCTGCCAGCTGCCGGTGAAGGCGGCGAGGTCCTCTTCGGTGAGGCGGCGGTTGACGTACAGACCGTCCAGGGTGTCCTGGTCGAGTGCCTGGCGCTGCCCCGAGGCATCCCGGTATTCCCATTCCCCGTGAATCACCAGCTGGAACAGGGTGACCATGATGTCATCGAGGCGGATAGCATGCTCGCGTGCCAGCGCACGGAAGTCTTCAAGGTTCAGGGCGCGGCCCTGCTGCTGACTGGTTTCGCGGGCCAGCCCGGCCAGCGCCAGGTCCCACTTGGGTACGTCGATGTCGGGGGCAGAGTTCGCCATTTGTGAGCCTCTTCACGGTCCGGGAATCTTCCTGTGACAGTATGTCGCCCGCGGGGCCGGAAACTTGAACGACCGTTTCCGGCGAGGGAACAAATCCGGCCGGCCCTGCGTCTAAATTAGTAAGCTGCCATGGAGGGCCGCACATGTGCCATGAATACCAGGGACGAGATCCTGCCCGTCCGTCCATTCCGGGACGGTCAACAAGAATCATGAGACGAGCATCGGGGTCTGGAGGAGGTACGCCGGGTCCCCGGCATCGGAGTCGAGAGCAATGAACGCGCAGCAGCGGCTGCAGAGGGATCTGGAAAGGCTGGAAGCGCTGGCGCGGAACGCACGGCCGCGTGCCGGCACCCCGCTCACGCGCCAGATGCTGGATGACTGCATAGAATGGAACCGACGCTGGCTGGAACGGCGGAAGCGGTTGCACCTCGACTGACAAGGGGCCGCGATCGGGTGGATCGCCGACCGACGGGAGGGGTCTCATGACGGAATACGAACGCAATGCCTTCGTGGACGGCGAACTGGTGGGCCAGTCTCGCGCGGATGCCCTGCTGGAACTGCTGGACAGCGCCGAGGAGCGTGCCCGCGTGGCCACACTGCGACGGCTCAAGGAATGGCTGAAGCTCGCCTACGAACATCCGCCGCGACCCGACCTGTATCATCGCCGGCCCCATGCCGATCGGGCATGACCCTTGCGCCGGCTTCGGGACCCGCGGCCCTGCATCCAGGCTATACCAGGTGGCTGGCGAATCGGCTGTAGCAGCCGCTTGCCTCGATCTGTCGTGTGAGATGCAGGCGCGCAAGCCGTTGCGGGTGCTCGACCTCCAGAATGGTCCCTACGTCGAACACCGCGGATGGCGCCAGGATCTGGCCGGCGGGTTCCTGGGGCGAGTGCCGCAGCACAAGGACGGGGACCTCCGCTCCGCCGCTGGCCGGCCCGCCCACCGGGCGGGCGCGGGTGGCCTCGAACAGGGCGCCGAGTTTCATGATGCCGAGCGTGATGTTTCCGTCCGCGTCCAGTTGCAGCCAGCGCACGCTGGCCAGTTGCCAGCCCCCGGTCGTGTCGTCCTCCGTTCGCCAGGCCACCAGATCCCCGACCTTGCAACAGGGCAGCGGTTCGCTGCTGTCTTCGCCGCTGAGCCGCAGACGGGCGCCCGGCCGGAGGCGCAATGCCTGTCCGCCGTCGGAGACATTCACCCGCTCGAAGGTATGGGCATCCGGGGTGTCCGATAGCGGCTCGTGCCGGCAGCGCCAGGGATCGGCCTCGTCGGCCAGCGCTTCGGCGGACTTGTGCGGCGCCAACCGGGCGGGCTGCGGGTCGGGATCGACCAGGGCATGGATGCGTGCCAGCCCGAATACCACGGATGTCCGGCCCTGGGCGGGTTCGCGCGCGTGGCGGCGTTCCGGCCGGGATTCCCAGGCCTGCAACAGGCGCAACAGACGGTCCCGGCGGCTGCGGACGGCCATATCGAGCGTACGATGACCGCCGCGGGTAGCGGAAAGCAGGCTTTCGCGCAAGGTCTCGCGCAGCCGGTCGAGCAGGCCATCGATCTCGACGATGCGGGGTTCGCGGGCGGCGGGTTGGTCCGCATCGGCGCGCAGGCGGCGCGGCGGCGCGTCGGCGGCCAGATCGACCAGACAGCGGCCGCCGGGCTGTCGGGTTCCGGGCTGGGCGATGTGGATGACGTCGGTCCAGTCGGCGGTCAGCGCATGGGCGGTCTCGGCATCGCCCGGCATCAGCCGTGGCGGGCAGGCCAGCGCCACCGCGACAATGCGTTTGTAATGGAAGGCAACCTCGGTCTCGCGCGCCTCGGGGGCTGGCATGACGCCGATGGTCTCGCTGAAGTCGTAGATCTGGTTGGCCTGCAGCCACAGCCCGGCCGGAATGGGCTGGTAGTGGGCGTAGCGGTCGGCAAGGGCCTGTGCGGTGAAGTGCATGCCGCGCCCCAGGGCGGTGGCGAGCATCTTCCGCGCCTGGTGGTCGGCCTGGGCTTGCAGGTCGGCCAGTTGGCGGGCCACGATGCAGTAGTGCAGGGCGAGCTGCTGGCTCAGAGCCAGCGCCAGCTCCAGTACCCGCTGCTTCTCCGGGGGCAGCGGCACCGCCGCGGTCTGGGTGGCGCGCCGCAGGCCGTCGATGACGGGAAGGACGTAGGACTCGATGACGCCCAGACCGTTCAGCCGGCGCCGGGGTTCCAGGTGCGCGCCCGCCGCGAGCGTCAGCCAGTCGAGCAGGCGTACGGCCCTCTCGCCGGTGGTCCGGCCGGGCAGTTCCCCGAGCCAGGCGGCCAGTCGCGAAGGATCACGGAACAGCGCGGTGACCTCCGGCATCGCCGTCGTGGCCGGCACCTCGATGCGCAACATGGCTGGCTTCCCCCCTTTTCTTCTGGTTGCATGTATGCCGGCGGCTGGCAGGGGGATGGCGGTCTTGGGATGCCCCGGAACCGGCAACCCCGCTGTCATAGGGTGCGAGCACCCCTTAGACCGGTGGCTTTGCGCCCTCGCCTTTCGGCTGAGTTCGCCCGTGCAGTTCCCGTCGTCTACGGTCGGTTGACTCTAGCAGGGGATGACGCCAGATGTCAATAATGTGACGAACTTCACGGAAACCAGTACCTGAACTCAGGGCCCTATAATATTTAACTTATTGAACCACCGTTATAATTAACGCCAAGTTATTGGCGGTATCATTTGAGCATCATTTGAGGAATGAAGCCTCCGAAATCCGGGTCGGTTGCCCCTGGCCCGCATATTGCGCCAGGCGCCCTGTCCGTCCGTTTCTTGATCTGCGTCTGTAAGATAGGCCGGCTTATCCCTATAGTGGGGGGGTCGCGCACCGCTTCGGAGGCTGGGATGAAACTGCATTTTCTGGGCGCTGCCGGAGAGGTCACCGGTTCCTGCTTCCTGGTCGAGGCGGCGGGTCGGCGCGTGCTGATCGACTGCGGCCTGATCCAGGGCTCGCGCCAGGACGAGGCCCGCAACCGCGACCCCTTTCCCTTCGACGTGCGCAGGCTGGATGCGGTCATTCTCACCCACGCCCATCTGGACCACTCGGGGCGCATCCCCCTGCTGATCAATGCCGGTTATCAGGGTCGCGTGTATGCACAGCGGGCGACCCGCGATCTGTGCCGGGTGCTGCTCAAGGATGCCGGTCATCTCAATGAAAAGGACGCCGAATGGGAGAACCGCAAGCGCCAGCGCAAGGGCTTGCGTCCGGTGGAGCCGCTGTACACCCTGGCCGAGGCGCAGGCGGCCATGCGTGCCTTCCGCGCCCTGGATTACGACACCGAGGTGCCACTGTTCCCCGGCATCCGTTTTCGCTTTCGCGACGCCGGCCACATTCTCGGTTCCGCCCATGTCGAACTCTGGTGCGAGGAGGGCAGCCAGCGTCGCAAGCTGGTGTTCAGCGGCGACATCGGTCACTACGGCGCGCCCATCCTGCGCCAGCCCGCTGCCATCGACAGCGCCGACCTGGTGGTGATGGAGAGCACCTACGGCGACCGTCGCCATCGCGGCTGGGACGAGACCTGGGCCGAGCTGGGCGAGATCCTGAGCGGGGCCAACGCGGCGCGCGGCAATGTGTTGATTCCGGCCTTCGCCGTCGGTCGTACCCAGGAACTCCTCTACGCCTTTCGCGAGCACTTCGACGAATGGGGCCTGGGCAACTGGCAGATCTTTCTCGACAGCCCCATGGCCATCGAGGCCACGCGCCTCTATGCCCGCTACGACGAGCTGTTCAATCCCGAGGCGAAGGCCAGCCAGCGGCGCAACGGCAATGGCTTCATGCTGCCCAATCTCACCCTCAGCCATACCGCCAACCAGTCCATGGCCATCAACCGCATCCGTGCCGGCGCCATCATTATCGCCGGCAGTGGCATGTGCACCGGCGGGCGCATCAAGCACCACCTCAAACACAATCTCTGGTGGCGGGACTCGCACCTGGTGTTCGTCGGCTTCCAGGCGCGCGGCACCCTGGGCCGGCAGCTGGTGGATGGCGCGCGGCGGGTGCGGCTGTGGGGGGAAACCATACGGGTCGCGGCGCAAGTGCATACGGTCGGCGGCCTGTCGGCGCATGCCGGCCAGGATGGCCTGCTGCGCTGGTATGGCAACTTCAGGGACAGGCCGCGGCTCGCCGTGGTCCACGGCGAGCCGGAAGCGAGCGCGGCGCTTGACGAGCAGCTGCGCCGGATGGGGGCGCACAGCCGCATTCCTCGGCGCGGGGAGGTGTGGACGCTCTGAGTGCTGGCGCCGGGATCAGGACCGACCGTAGACGATGGCGCGGTTGCGGCCGCTCTGCTTCGCCCGGTAGAGGGCCTGGTCGGCGTGCTCGATCCAGTCGGTGTGGGCGTCCATGTCCGCAGTGACTTCGGCCAGGCCCAGGCTGATGGTGTAGTCGATGCGGTGGTCCTCGGTTTCCACCGTCAGCGCCTCGATGCGCGTGCGCAGGCGCTCGGCCAGGATGAGGCCGTTCTCGGCGCTGGTGTTGACCAGGATGATGCCGAATTCCTCGCCACCGTAGCGGCCGGCGATGTCGGTGGCGCGGATGGTGTCCTGCAGGGTCTTCGAGGTGACGCGAATCACCTCGTCGCCGGCCTGGTGGCCGTAGGTGTCATTGACCTTCTTGAAGTGATCGATGTCGAACATGACCAGAGTACAGGGATGCCTGGTGCGCCGGTAGCGCGCGAACTCCGCGTTCAGGCACTCCTCCCAGAAGCCACGGTTGTACAGCCCGGTGAGGCGGTCGGTACGGCTCAGTTCCGCCAGTTGGGCGTTGGCCTGCTCCAGGGCCTCGGTGCCGACCGCCATGTCGGTCACGTCATAGACGATCAGTCCGATGTGCTCGACCTCGCCGGTGGCAGAACTCAGTGGAATCAGGGTGATGTTCTGGTACATGAAATCGACCGTGCCGGTGATCGGGCGATAGTGCTTGAAGCGCAGCAGCCAGGGGCGCTGCTCCCAGGTGCAAAAGGCGCGGCTCCTGAGCAGGAACACCGACTCCGCCTTGCGCCGAAACCAGTCCTGCGGGATTTCCGGAAACTGCTCGAACAGGTTCTCGCCCATGACGTGCGCCGATGAACGGCCGCTGTGGCTCTCCATGAAGCTGTTCCAGAGGCGAATGTCGTAGTTCCGATCGAGGATCACCAGGCCGACATCGATGCTTTGCAGCATGTCCATCAGCCAGTGGATTTCCTTGATGTCGATGCGCTGGCCTTCCATGCGATTCAGCCCAGGTAGGAGACCCGCTCGTTGAGGGCGTTCAGGGACTCACCCGTGAACAGCAGCAACAGGTCCCAGTGCACCTGGTGGCCCTCGATACTGTACGGGATGTCGATGGCCAGCGTCGGTCCCCAGCGGCCGGCATTGCGTTTGACCAGTTCGGCGACATGAATGTGACGGCCAATGAGGATGGGATGGCCCTGACTGAAACTGATGTCGAGCTGCTCCCCCATGCCCTTGAGGCAGGCGCCGACGAGGATGCCGGTCACATCCATGAGCAACTCGGTTTCGGTGTTCTCGTCAATCGTTCCGTCCGCGCCCACGAGCCGGGCCACGTCCTCGCGGCGACTGTCGCCGAAGGAAAGAAAGGCCTCGCCGGCGATGCCGGCGCCTATGAAGCCCTGGCAGATGGCAGTACCGGAGTCGCCGTCGCCCAGCGCCTCCAGAGTCATCTTCAGGTCCTGGCCGTCGATCATGCTCACCTTCGGCACCGGCAACTCGATGAAGCTTCCCAGCAGGCGCGCCAGCAGGTCACCGGCCTGACCCATGGCCACATTGGCGATTTCCTGATAGCAATCGTGGATATTGACCTCGAAGTCGAATTCGCCGAGATCGCCGCCCGGCTCGCCGCGGATGCCGAACCGGTCGAGGATCTCGCCGATGGTGTCGCTGTCGATGGGTTTCTTCACGAAGTCCATCGCGCTCAGCCGGATCACGCGCTCGCGCGCTTCCCGCTGCACGTCGCCCGACACCACGATCACCAGGGTATTCAGATCCTCGCGGCGAATGGCCTCGAGCACGCCGTAGCCGTCCAGTACCGGCATGTTGAGGTCCAGAAACAGGATGTCGCCCTTGCCGGCACGCAGGGCCTCGAGGCACTCCTCGCCATTGCCGGCGAACGAGACCTCGACGTCCCAGTCACGGGGCAGGGCGCGCGCCATCTGCTTGCGCGCGAAGCTGGAGTCGTCGCAGATGAGGACCGGCGTGGTCATGGTGGCTCATGATAGCGGACCCCATGCACCCCGTCGATGCATCGGGCCGGATCATGGCCCGGCGCCCCGGATCCTGATTGCAGGCCCCACGGTGCTGCCGCAGGCCACGACCGTTGCGGATCGCGTGCGCCTTCTGGCCTATGATTGCAGAAACGGGTATGAGTGCGGAGGACGCCATGCGTGCAATCCTGTTCGATCTGGACGGTGTCTTCTATGTCGGCGAGCAGCCCCTGCCCGGCGCGGCCAGCGTCATGGCCTGGGTGCGCGAGGCAGGCATACCGCATGCCTTCGTCACCAATACCTCTTCGCGACCGCGCGGCGCGCTGGTCGAAAAGCTGGCTCGCTTCGGTCTCGAGGTCAGCGCCGAGGAGATATTCACCCCGGCTCGCGCTGCACGCGACTGGTTGCTGGCCGAGGGCCGCTCGCCGGTGGCGCTGTTCGTGCCCGAGGGGACCCGCATGGATTTCGACGGCCTTGCAGTCGCCGACAGCGAGGCGGTGCAGGCGCTGGTGGTGGGTGACCTCGGCGAGGCCTGGCACTTCGCCACCCTCAATCGTGCCTTCCGCCTGCTCATGGCCGGCCCGGACGTGGCGCTGGTGGCGCTGGGCATGACGCGCTACTGGCAGGCGCCGGACGGCCTGCGTCTGGACGTTGGCCCCTTCGTCAGCGCCCTGGCCTATGCCGCCGAACGCAAACCTGTGGTCTGCGGCAAGCCTTCCCCGGCCTTCTTCCATGCGGCCTGTGCCGCGCTCGGTGTGCCGCCGGCGGAGTGCCTGATGATCGGTGATGACATCCGCGGCGACATCGCCGGTGCCCAGGCAGCCGGCCTGCGTGCCGCGCTGGTGCGCACCGGCAAATTCCGTCCCGCCGACCTTGAGGGCGATGTGCGGCCCGATGCCGTGCTTGATTCCATCGCCGATCTCCCGGCACGCTGGCCGGGTTAACCCGCATAGTGCACCAGGGGCTGCGGATGATGGCGGATTTGCAGCCGGGCTCGGGGGATGCTGGAGCGAAAGCCGTAGCCGTCGCTACGGCTTGAGTGAAGCACCCCCGAGGCCGAGCGAAAATCCGCCAGGGCCGCAGCAGGCCGCGGGCGGGCACACATCGTACGGGCCGTGGGCAAAAAACCCGGTTCATTGCTTGCCAACACAACAAGTTGCCTGCCGCCCGCTTCCGCCCTGGTGCAATATGCGGGTTAATGCAGCGGCAAAATGGACGCTATATATTTTAGTCGTCTCACAATTGTCTGAACATGGAAGCCCTGTCTCGTAGGATGGGCAAAGGCGCGCAGACAATGGCCCAGCCCTTGGCAAGAGCCACAACGCAGTGCAGGGGCTTTCTCTGCATCCTGAACACGACATATTGGGTTGCCGGGTTAAAAATAGACCAATCCAAGCGGGGTGGACATGCAACTCCTCAACAGCCTGCAACAGCGCCTGGAACGCATCTATGAAATCGGCCTCGGACTCGACGTGCGCGACTTCGTCACCGATGACCGCCGGCTGGCCCGGATGCTCGATGACGGCGCCGGCACCCGCAACGCCGCGGAGAAACTGCTCGTGCACCAGGATGCCAGCGGCCTGTCGATGTCGCTGTTCCTCGACCCTGAACTGCTGGAAGCACTCGCCGGCGTGGAGGATCCCGAGGCGCTCGAGGAAGAGGCCCTGCCCGAGCTGATGACCGCCATCGAGGGCATCAGCCACTTCCTGTACCTGGCCTGGAACGCCCACCACGACCGGCCGGTGAGCCGTTTCGAGATGGAATTGCAGGCGGAGGTGGACAAGTTTGTGCTGGCCGGCGTGATGGCCGCCGCCCGTAACCGCGGCCGCATCCCGTGGCGCCTGCACCACTGGTTGTTCGGTCGGCTGCGGCTGAGTCCGGGACTGTCGGCCGCGGAGAGGCACCGCTACCAGTCGGCTCACGCCTATGCGCGCAGCTATACAGAAGGCCTGCGTCGGCGCTTCCTGGCCTCCGGCCAGCCGGGTCTGCTGCACGAGCTGCGGCGCTTCTACCGGCTCACGCACCGTTACAAGCTGCGCCACATCACCCGGCCGGCGGCGCCGGCCCTGTTCCCCTGTCTCTGAAAACCACGAAATGCCGCCCTCCGGGGCGGGTTATCCCGCGCCCCGGGGACATCGGCTTGACCGGCCCGAATCCGTTGACTATAGCAGTAGAGGGGACTGTCGAGGCGGCCCCTATCCGCGGATCTGGAGGGCAGGAGGTCAAACACCATGCATGCAGTCTATATTCATATCGATGAAGCGCTTGATGCCAGGGAGCAGGCCAGGGTCGGCAAGGAGTTGCGCAGGCTCGCCAGGGTCACTGATGTCGAACTGAGCCCGGGGCAGCCACACGACCTGCTGGTCGAGTATCAACCTGGCCAGGGCATGCCGATGACGATCCTGCGTCGGCTCGCCGGCCTGGGGCTTCATGCGGATGTGATGTCCTGTTGAAAGGCTGAACACCGCGTACACGTCTCTTGCGGAGACTTGCCTCTCAACCCGTCAGCCCGGGGCCGGACGCGGTCCCGGGCTTTTTCCTTCCAGCAACAGGAAATTCCGCCCTGGCGCAACAGGCGGGTTATCGCTCATGCTGGTTCAGCGCCTCCATGATCGGACAGTCGTCGAGCGGTGCCGGGTCATTGCATCGTGCCGCCATGCCGGCCAGCGCGTCGCGGATACGGGTCAGGGCGGCGATGCGGGCCTCGATGTCGGCGATCTTGGCCTCGGCCCGGGCGCGCACGTCACCGCAGCCGCTGGCCGGATCATCCTGCAGGGCCAGCAGCTCGCCGATCTCGCGCAGAGAAAAGCCAAGCTTCTTGGCCTGCAGGATGAACCGGAGCCGGTCGACCGCCTGCGACGGGTAGTAGCGATAGCCGTTGGCACCCCGGCAGGGCTCGGGCATCAGGCCGCTACGCTCGTAATAACGCAGGGTTTCGACGCCGACTCCGGCCGCCTTCGCCAGGCGGCCGATGGTCAGCGGTGAGTTCCTATGCTTGTCCATCAGCATCTGTGATGCAAGAAGGCCGGGGAATGTTCCCTGCTCAGTGCCGGTCGTTGGCGGCAGTCGCTCCGGGCGTGCGGGCCTCGGCGACTTCCTTGCGAATCTGGTTGAACAGCGCAGCCAGCTTGCGGCCGTCGGTGGCGCCGCGCTGGATGCGTCGCAGCCCCATGTTCGACCACTGCTCGATGGCTTTGAGACGGGCCTCGGCGTCGGCCGGGCCAGCCGCAGATTCGCGACGCAACTGCGCCGGCGCCTGCCAGTGTCCGAGTGGCTGTGCCAGCGCCCCCGTGTCGGCTGGCCGGCGCAGCAGCAGCGCGGCGCGGCTGGCCGCGGCGAGAAAGGCCAGGCCCAGCGGGGTGATGAAGGGTGCGGGCGACCAGCCGCCCAGTGCCAGAAGGTCGTGGATGGCGCAGCCTGTGAGCCCGGCGAGGCCTGCCGTCCAGACCGCCGCGGCAGTGCTTTCGCCCGCCCGATGCCAGCGAACGGCCGCATGCAGCCCCAAAAGCAACTGCAACACGAAGGTGGTTTGCAGCGAATACCACCAGACCGTGGCCGCCATGGGGCGCCCGGGCCACAGGCCCTCCGGGGTGCCTGGCACGGAAAAGAACAGGGGCACGGGGCTGGCGGCAGCGGCCATCAGGTGGACCAGCCAGCTCGCCGACAGCAATACCAGCAGCGCGACCGGGCGGAAGCCGGTCAATGCGCCGCCCAGCCAGAGCGCAATGCCCAGGGCGAGGATGCCGGCACTGACGGTGAGCTGGCCGAGGAGCTGGCGTGCCAGCGGTGCGTCGAGCTGCAGGGTCGCCGCATACAGCAGGCACAGGCCCGCCACGGCCAGGCCGTACCACCCGAACAGGGCCCGCGACGAGGCCTCGCTGCGGTTGCGCGGCAGGCGCAGCGACAGGCCGGCCTCCAGTGCCAGCATCAGGCTGGCACCGCCGGCCATGAACAGCAGCGGCAGGAACAGGGGGCTCATCGAACCGGTCCAGTCCTCGGTCTCGTTCGGCCACCGTCCTCCCTGATGGGGTGCCGAAAATCAGTCGTTTCCTCATGCCAGTTTGGACCGCAGCCCGGACAGGCTCAAGCCTGTCCGCCCCGGTGATCCCGGAAAAGGCGGTAACAGGCTGTTTGAACAGGGTGTCGGAGTAAGGCAGAGCGCCCCCGAAAGACCCGGAAGGGTCTAACCCGCATATTGCACCCGGGGGAAGCGGGCGGCAGGCAACTTGTTGTCCTGGCGGGCAATGAACCGGGTTTCCTGCCCATGGCCCGCAGTCCAACTCGTACCCGCCCGTATCCTGCTGCGGCCCCGGCGCAATATGCGGGCTGATCGGGGATCGCGGGCGGGTCAGTCTGCCTGTTCGGCCAGGGGGTCACCCTCGAGCTTCAGGGCCGTGGTGGCCTCGCCCCACGGGGTCAGAATGTCATGCACCACCACGTGTCCGCACCCGTCCAGATGCACCTGGCCGCGACCACGCGCGGCCAGCCGGATGTCGGCACCGGTCAGCGCCACCCGCCAGGTGGGGCCGCTGATGCGCGCCTGGCCGTCGAAGCCGAAGTAGGCCACGGCGCCGTTGGGCAGTTCGACGCGTCGGCCCTGGCCGGTGACCTCGACGCGGGCGTCGGCACCGGCATCATGGATCACCAGCACGCCCTTGCCCTCGATGCGGGTGGCACCGCTGCCGGTGAGCCGGGCGATGCCCGAGCCCTGGGCCAGCAGGGTACCGGTGAGTGTCTCGGCGGGCGCGGTCAGCGGAGCGGTGGCGGCCGCCAGCGAGCACAGGGAAATTACTGCGAGTTTCTTCATGTCGGACTCCTTGTCGTCGGTGGCAGCGGGCAGGTGCGCCCGTTGCCCTCGACTGCTACAACGCGTCCGAATGGTTCAGGTTGACAGCTTAGCCCGCATATCGTCGCGCCTCCGGTCGTGGGTGGAGGGGCTCGGGGAGATGCCACCCTGCGCGAGACTAGTCCACCGGCGGCCGTTCCTGTACCAGTACCCACGGCGCCACCACCAGCGCCCACAACTCGGGCGCGTCTGCCGCCCAGTGCCTCGCCTCGGCCGGCCCCAGCCGCGCCAGGGCACCGGTGGCCAGAGCGGCCTCGACGGCGGCGCGGTCACCGGCGGCAAAGTCGCGCCCGACGGCGATCAGGTCGAGTTCCGGCGCGACCCGGATCACCAGGCCACGGGCGAAGTGGCGCTCCAGTTCGGGCCAGGTCACACGGGCGGTCTGGGCGAGAAGCTCGGCGATCAGGTCGTCACCTTCGGTCATGGCGACTCCGGTCGCGAGGCGTCGGCGATCAGCGCCAGCTTGGCCGCGCGTGGCAGGCGCTTGATCTCGACCTCGCGGCGGCTGGCGCTGGCGCGGTCGTGACCGCCCTCGCGATAGAGGATCGCCACCGGCGCCCGGCCGCGGAAGTAGCGTGCCCCCTGCCCGGCGGCATGGTCACGAAAGCGGCGTTCGACGTCGGTGCTGATGCCGGTGTACAGGCTGCCGTCGGAACACAGCAGGATGTAGACCTGCCATTCGGCTGCGCTGCGGACGGGCTCGGGCATGGACGAAGTTTTGATGATTCAGTAGCTTGGCGCAAGCCTGCTTGCAGCCAGCGACGGCTGGGCTAGGTTTGGAGTGAGTCCGGGAACCCTGGGAGATATCCGGTGAGCAGCCACAGCGAATCCCGACCGCAGCCCATGCTGGCACCCTGTCGCACGCTGGACACCCTTGAGCCCGTGGCCTGGCTGCACGCCGGCTGGGCCGATTTCCTGCGTGCGCCACGGCAGAGCCTGATCTACGGTCTGGGGCTGTGGCTGCTGTGCCTGCTGGTCGCGGGGCTGACCTGGGTGACGGGTGGCTATGTGCTGTTGCTGGCGCTGCTGTCGGGATTCGTGTTCATCGGCCCGGTGCTGGCCATCGGACTCTATTCGGTGAGCTGCCAGCTCGAACGGGGCCTGCGCCCGCGCCTGGGCCTGTGTCTCGCCGAGGGCCGCAGGCAGCTCGGCAACGCGCTGGTATTCTCGGTGATCCTGCTGGTGGTGTTCCTGGTCTGGGCCCGGGCGGCCTCCATGGTGCATGTCTTCTTTCCCGTCGAGGGCCATCCGGACTTCGCCGACCTGTTGCTGTTCCTCGGCGTGGGATCGGCAGTGGGCTCGGTCTTCGCCGCTGTTGCCTTCAGCGCCAGTGCCTTTGCCCTGCCCATGCTGCTGGATCGCAGGGTGGACACGGTGACGGCGGTGCTCACCAGCGTGCATGCCGTGCTGCGCAACCCGCGGGCCATGGCGGTGTGGGCGGGCATCATCGTGCTGGGGGTGATGATCTGCCTGCTCACCGGGCTGCTGGCAGTGCCGGTGGTGATGCCGGTGCTGGGCTACGCGACCTGGCACGGCTATCGCCGCGCCATCGATCCGCATGACTGGCCCGAGCAGCCGAAGCTGCCGATGGAAACCGCCTGAACGGCGCCGCCCGGCAGGGATCGGTGCCCGATGCCTGCAACAAGCGGGCTGCAGATCTCGTGAAACGTGCCGGAATATTTCCTGCCCCCGAACGTTGACCCGGGGAAGGGCGCCGCCGCGGAGGGCGGCGCCCCGGTATGAAAATCAGGGAGAAAGGACCTTGAAGAACACTATGCTGGCCATACTGCTGCTGGCCCTGGGCGGCGCCGCCCAGGCCACGGACCCCGTGCCCCCGGCGCCCAACGGCATCGCCTTTCCCGAGGGTTATCGCGACTGGCGGGTGATCTCGACCAGTCACCGCCTGGACAACAACACCCTGCGGGTCATCCTCGGCAACGACATCGCTGTCGCCGCCGCCCGCGCCGGCAACACCAACCCCTGGCCGGACGGGGCCATCCTCGGCAAGCTGGTATGGAAGGAGGCGCCCGAGGCGCACTGGCCGCAGGCGATCGCCCCGGAAACCTTCGTGCATGCCGAGTTCATGATCAAGGACAGCCGGCGCTTTGCGGACAACGGCACCGGCTGGGGCTGGGCGCGCTGGACCGGGCTGGCGCTCAAGCCCTGGGGCGAGGACGCCAACCTGGCACAGGCCTGCATCGCCTGCCACACCCCGGTCAAGGGCCGGGACTGGGTATTCACCACGCCGGCACCGTTGCCGCCGAGGTGAGGTCATGGCCGACCCGCGCCAGCGCCTGATCGAGCAGATTCCCCGCCTGCGCCGCTATGCCCGTGCGCTGCTCGGCGATCCCGCGCAGGCCGACGAGCTGGTGCAGGAGACGCTGGCCCGGGCGCTGGCGCGGCTGGATCGCTGGGAGCGGGGTACCGACCTGCGCGCCTGGCTGTTCACCCTCATGCACCATCTGCAGGTCGACCGCTGGCGCAGGAAGCAGCGCGAAGCGGCGGCACTGGCACAGGCGCCCGGAACGGACAGCGTGCCGGATGCCGGCCCGGCCGCGGTCGAGGTCGGCGAACTGGAACGGGCGCTGGCCCGGCTGCCCGAGGAACAGCGCGAGGTGCTGCTGCTGGTCGGCCTGGAAGGGCTGGCCTACCGGCAGGTTGCCGAGGTGCTGGGCATCCCGCAGGGCACCGTCATGTCACGCCTGCACCGGGCGCGGGAGGCGCTGCGCGCCGCGCTTGACGGGCGGCGGTCCGGCGCGGTCGGAATGAGGCGCATCAAATGAGCGACGAACGCAAGGACGGCATCCAGGATGCCGACCTGCACGCCTACCTGGACGGCGAGTTGGATGCCGACCGGCGGCTGGCGGTGGAGGCGCACCTGGCCCGCCACCCCTCGGACCGGGCCCGGCTGGAATCCTGGCGGGCGCAGCAGGCGGCCCTGCACCACCGGTTCGACGCCGTGCTGGCGGAACCCCTGCCCGCCGCGTTGGGCCGGTTGCCCGCCCCGCCGCCGCGCCCCCGCCCCTGGCGGCTGGCGACCATGCTGGTGCTTGCGGCGGTGCTGGCCGGTGGCCTGGGCTGGGTCCTGGGCCGGCACCAGGCACAGCCGGCGCCGGCACTGGCCCACCTGGTGGCCCCG
>NZ_JALTON010000056.1:0-19346 GCF_027000115.1 Thiohalobacter sp.
GGCCAGCAGGCCGTTGCGGTCCCCGGCCCTGCCCGCCCTGCCGGCCGAGGCCGGGGACCGCAACGGCCTGCTGGCCCTGCTGGACCGCTCGCCCCTGCTCCGCCGGGCGCTGGCCGAAGCCGCGGTGGCCGAGGCCCGGGTCGGCGAGGCGCAGGCGGAACGCCGACCCGATCCCACCCTGTCCCTGCGCGGCGGCCGCGAAACCGACGAGCGTCTGGTAGGGCTGGCGGTGTCCATACCGCTGTTCGTGCGCAACGACTTTTCCGCCGAGGTGACCGCGGCCCAGGCCGAGGCGGCCCGCGCCCAGGCCGAACGCGACCGGCTGCGCCGCCGCGCCCTGGCGCGCCTGGAGGCGGCCACCGTGCGCTACCGGCTGACCCGCGAGGCCCTGAACAACTGGCGCGGCCAGGGCCGGCAGAGCCTGGAGGACCGCACCCATCTGCTCGGCCGCCTGTGGCGGGCCGGAGAGATCGGCGCCACGGAATACCTGGTGCAGTTGCAGCAGACCCTGGACACCCGCGCCGCCGCGCTGGAACTGGAGCGCGAGGCCTGGCAGGCCTGGGTCGAATGGCTCGACGCCGCCGGCCAGGCCAGCGCCTGGCTCGGTCTCCCGCAATCCCGCCCCGAACCCGACGCCTGAGGAATACACCGATGCGTTACCTGATTTCCCTGATTGCCCTTCTCGCGCTCGCCAGCCAGCCCTTTACGCTGGTCGCGGGCCCCGGTCACGACGAACCTGCAACCTATGCCGACACGGACGCCGAAACAGGCCACGGAGACGGCGACGAACACGGTGAGGAAGAGGCCGAAGGCCATCTCGAAATGGATGCCGAGGCACGCGCGCGCCAGGGCATCGTCACCGCGCCCGTCCGTCGCCAGCGCCTGAGCGCGCTGGTCACCGCGCCCGCCGAAGTGACGCTCAACCTCTATCGCTCGGCGCAGGTGACGCCGCGCATCCCGGCCCAGGTCGTGGCCCGTCACGCCCGTCTCGGCGACAGCGTGAAGCCCGGCCAGAAGCTGGTCACCCTGTCCAGCGTGGACATGGCGGACGCGCAGGGCGCGCTGCTGATCGCCGACCGGGAATGGCAGCGGGTTCGCAAGCTGGGCCGCAAGGTGGTTTCCGAACGGCGTTACATCGAGGCCCAGGTGGCCCGCCAGCAGGCCTACGCCCGCGTCCTCGCCTACGGCATGAGCGAACGCCAGATCGATGCCCTGCTCAGGGAAGCCAAACTGCAACGTGCCGACGGGAGTTTCGATCTGTCCAGTCCCATCGAAGGCCGGGTGATCAGCGATGCATTCGTGGTCGGCGAGCTTGCCGAACCCGGCACGCTGCTGTTCGAGATCACCGATGAGTCCCGGTTGTGGGTGGAAGCCCGCGTGTCTGCGGAACAGGCCGCGGAGATCGATGTCGGCGCCGCCGCCCGGGTACGCACGGCGGATGGCAACTGGGTGGAGGGCCGCGTCATCCAGCGCCATCACCGCGTCGACGAAACCACGCGCACCCTGGCCATTCGCATCGAGGTGGACAACCGCGAGGACCGGCTGCACCCCGGGGAGTTCCTGGAGGTCGCCATCGAGACGCGCGCGAGCGCACCCGTGGTCGCCGTGCCCGAAAGCGCGGTGGTCCTGTTCCAGGGCGCACCCGCGGTCTTCAAGCTGGAGGGCGACGAACTGCATCCCCAGCCCGTCGAGATCGGCCCGCAACGGGCCGGGCACGTGCTGATCGATGCTGGCCTGGAACCCGGCGAGGAAGTCGTGGTCAAGGGCGCCTTTCTGCTGAAGTCCCTGCTGCTGAAGTCGCAGATGGGCGAAGGCCACGGGCACTGAGGAGCCGCACAGATGCTGAACAAACTGGTCGAAGTCTCGCTGCGCTACAAGTTCCTGGTCATCATCGGCTTTCTCGTCGTCGCGGCACTCGGCTGGCGCGCGGTCACGACCGTGCCCATCGATGCCTTCCCCGATGTCACGCCCACCCAGGTCAACATCTATACCGAATCGCCCGGGATGGCTGCCGAGGACGTGGAACAGTTGCTCACCTTCCCCATAGAGTCGGGTATGGCCGGACTGCCCGGGGTGAAGGAGATCCGCTCGGTATCGCTGTTCGGACTGTCCTATGTCGCCGTCTACTTCGAGGACGACATGGACATCTATTTCACCCGCCGGCTGGTGATGGAACGGCTGCAGGAAGTCGCCGACCGCATCCCCGAGGGTTACGGCACGCCCGAGATGGGTCCCAACACCTCCGGCCTGGGCCAGGTGTTCTGGTATACGGTGGAAAAGGCCGACGAGAAGCTGGCCGCCGCCGGTGACGACGTCCAGACGCTCATGGACCTGCGTACCCTGCAGGACTGGACCGTCCGCCTCATCCTGCGCACCGCGCCGGGCGTCGACGATGTCATGTCCTGGGGCGGCCATGAGCGCCAGTTCCAGGTCGTTCTGGATCCGCTCAAGCTCATCGAGTACGGCCTGAGCTTCCGCGATGTGATCGAGGTCATCGAGAGCAACAACCGCCAGGTCGGCGGCCAGTACATCGACCAGGGTCCGGAGCAGTTCCTGGTGCGCGGCCTGGGACTGGTCACCGACGAAGCGGACATCGGCCGCATGGTGGTCAAGGTCGAGGACGGGACGCCGGTGTTCCTGCGCGACGTGGCAACCATCGAACAGGCCCCCGCGCTGCGTTTCGGCGCCGTCACCCGCGACGGCAAGGAGGTCGTGCTGGGCATGGCGCTGTCGCGTATCGGGGAGAACGCCAAGAACGTCGTCGACGCCGTGAAGGAAAAACTCGAGATCGTGCGCGCCGCGCTGCCCGACGACGTGACGGTGCGACCCATCTACGAACGCACCGACCTGGTCGAGAAGGCCGTGAACACCGCGGTCAAGGCCCTGATCGAGGGCTCGATCCTGGTCGCCATCGTGCTGTTCCTGTTCCTTGGCGAATTGCGCTCGGCCATCGTGGTCATCGCCGCGCTCCCGCTGGCAATGCTGATCGCCTTCATCATGATGGGCGAAACGGGCCTGTCGGCCAACCTGATGTCGCTGGCGGGCCTGGCCATCGGCATCGGCATGATGGTCGATGGCGCGGTGGTCATGACCGAGAACGCCTTTCGCATCATGGCCGAGCGCCGGGAACGCGGCGAGCAGGTGGACCGCACGGCCGCAGTGCTGGCGGCGGCCCGCGAAGTGGCCAACCCCATCGCCTTCGCGATCCTCATCATCATCGTGGTATTCCTGCCGCTGTTCTCGCTGGAAGGCCTGGAGGGCAAGCTGTTCAAGCCCATGGCCTTCAACATCAGCTTCGCCATGGCGGGCTCGCTCATCCTCACGCTGACGTTGATCCCGGTGCTCGCGGCTCTGATCCTGAAGCCCAAGGAGGAACGCGACACCTGGCTGGTGGCCCTGCTCAAGCGCCGCTATCTGCCACTGCTGGCCTGGTCCCTGACCAACCGCAAGAAGGTCGTGACCGCGGCGGTTGCCCTGCTGGTCGGCAGCCTGGCGCTGTTCCCGCTGCTGGGCAAGGAGTTCATGCCCCAGTTGCAGGAGGGCTCCATCATGTGGCGGGTCACCTCCATCCCCTCCACCTCTCTGGCGGAGTCCATCGAGATATCCAAGAAGATCGAGAATGCGCTCGGCGAATATCCCGAGGTCAATACCACGGTTGCCATGATCGGCCGAGCCGAGAAGGGCGAAACGGCGGACGTCAACTACATGGAGATCTATACCGAGCTCAAACCGCATGACGAATGGAGTTCGGACCGCTCGATCGAGGAACTCGCCGACGACATGCGCGAGACCCTGGAGCAGGTAGTACCCACCGCAGTGGTGGCCTTCACCCAGCCCATCCAGATGCGGGTGGAGGAACTCATCTCCGGCGTCCGGGCCACGCTGGCGGCCAAGCTCTATGGCGAAGACCTCGGAGAGCTGGACCGGCTCAGCCAGCGCATCAAGGACATCGTGTCCAAGGTGCCGGGCGTGGCCGATCTGTCCCTGGAAGCCAACATCGGCAAGCCCCAGATCCGCATCCAGGTCAACCGCGAGCAGCTCGCCCGCTACGGCCTGAATGCCGATCAGGTGCTCAACGTGGTGCGCAGCGGCATCGGCAACGAGCCCGTCTCCACCCTCATCGACGGCGTGAAGCGCTTCGATATCACGGTCCGGCTCACCGATGCCGCCAAGGCCAGTGTCGAGGCTATCCGCAACATCCCCCTGCGCACCCCGACCGGCGCCATCGTGCCCCTGCACAAGGTGGCGGACATCTCGGTCGCCGAGGGCTACTCCTTCGTGCGGCGCGAGCAGTTGCAGCGCTATGCGGTGATCCAGATGGACGTGCGGGGCCGGGACGTGGACGGCTTCGTGCAGGAGGCCAACGCCCTGCTGGAACGCGAGCTGGAAATGCCCCCGGGTTACTGGGTCGAATGGGGCGGCGCCTTCGAGAACCAGCAACGTGCGCTGAAGCGGCTGTCGATCATCGTGCCGATCACCATCTTCTTCATCTTCGTTCTGCTGTACACGGCCTTCAACTCGGTCAAGTACGCCACCCTGATCATCGCCAATGTGCCTTTCGCCACCATCGGTGGCCTGTTCGCCCTGTTCATCAGCGGCCAGTACCTGTCGGTGCCCTCGGCGATCGGCTTCATCGCGGTGTTCGGCGTGGCCATGCTCAACGGCATTGTGCTGGTATCCTTCATCAACGAGCTGCGGGAAAAGGGCCTGAGCGTGGGCGAGGCCGTGCGCAAGGGCGCCGAGCTGAGGCTGCGCCCGGTACTGATGACCGCCAGCGTGGCCATCCTCGGTCTCATTCCCATGCTGCTATCCTCGGGGGTGGGCGCGGAAACGCAACGCCCGCTGGCTTCGGTGGTGGTCGGCGGGTTGATCACCTCGACCCTGCTGACCCTGATCCTGCTGCCCGTGATCTACGAGTGGATCGAAACCCGGGACAGGAAGTGAACGTGGCGGCACCCGCCCAGGAGCAAATGACATGAAAGAGATCAAGGCCTTCATCCACCGCAACCGGGTGGCCGACGTGGTCCACGCGCTCGAGGCCGCCCGGTTGTGCGGTGAGCAGTGCAACCTGTCCGTGGTCGATGTCCGGGGGACGCTTTCCGCCCTGGACAACCGGGAAAGGGACTATTCCCTGGAACTGGGCGGCAAGGTGATCACCGAGGTCAAGCTGGAACTGGTGCTGCCGGACGATGTCGTCGACCAGGCGGTGACCATCATCCGCGACCAGGCCCGGACCGGACAGCCACGGGCGGGCTGGATATTCGTCAACGACATCGGCGACGCCATCCCCATCGAGTGAGGCTGCGCATGGGCTGCGGATGCGGAGAAACCGACTACGAAGGGCCCTGGTGGCGCTACCCGCCCCTGCGCAATGCCCTGCTCGCGGCCACGATCGCCTTGCTGGCCTTCGTGCTCGGCAGGACCGGGACCCTGGCCCCGGCCGTCGAAACCGGCCTCTACTGGCTGGCGATCCCGGTCGGGGCCTGGTACTGGGCCCGCGAGGGCCTGGAGGCCCTGCTGACGCACCGGGAGATCGGCATCTCCATCCTGATGCTGGCCGCGACCTTCGGCGCCGGCGCGCTGGGCCTGTGGGAAGAGGCGGCAGCGCTGGTAGTGCTCTACGCCATTGCCGAGGGCATCGAGGAATACACCTTCGCCCGCACGCGCAGGGCCATCCGCAGCCTGCTGGACCTTGCCCCCAAGCAGGCCCGCCTGTTGCGCGATGGCGAGGAGCATCTGGTCGAGGCCACTTCGCTCCGACCCGGAGACCGGATCCGTATCCGTCCCGGGGAGTCCGTGGCCACCGACGGCGTGATACTGGAGGGCGAGTCCAGCCTTGACGAATCGGCCGTCACCGGCGAGTCGGTGCCTGTCGACAAGGGTCCGGGCGACGCGGTATTCGCGGCCAGCATCAACGGCCAGGGGGCGCTCACCGTCGAGGTCACCGCCAGCTTCGAGGACAACACCCTCTCCCGCATCATCCATCTGGTCGAGGAGGCCCAGGACCAGAAGGGCCGGGCCCAGGCCTGGATGGAACGCTTCGGACGCCGCTACAGTCCTGCGGTACTGGCCACGGCGCTGGCCATGCTGTGGCTGCCCCTGGTCACACCCTGGTCACTGGCGTTCTGGACGGAGCGCGCCGTCTCCCTGCTGGTCGCGGCCGCGCCCTGCGCGCTGGTGATCTCGCTGCCCATTGCCATGGCAGCGGGCATCAGCGGTGCCGGCCGCCGCGGCATCCTCATCAAGGGTGGCGCCCATCTCGAACATCTGGGGGTGATTCGCACGATCGCCTTCGACAAGACCGGCACGCTCACCCACGGTCGCCCGGAGATCACCGACCTGCTCGCGCTCGACGGCGACGAACAGGCCCTGTTGCGGCAGGCCGCCGCGGTCGAACAGGCCTCGGAACACCCCCTGGCGCGGGCGGTGGTCCAGGCGGCCGAGCAGGCGGGCCTGGATATCCCCGACGCCGGCGGCTTCCAGGCACTCACCGGCGCGGGCGCGCAGGCGGACGTCGGCGGCGAGCGCTGGTTCGTCGGCAAGCCGGCGCTGTTCGAACAGATGGGCCTCGACCTGTCCCGGCTGCGGGAACCCGCCAGCCGCCTGGAGGACGAGGGCAAGACGGTGATCGTCGTCGGCACCGAACAGGCCGTCCTGGGCCTGATTGCCCTGCAAAACACCCTGCGCGAAAACGTGCGCGAGGTCATCGCCGGCCTGCACCGACTGGGCATCCGTACCATCATGCTCACCGGCGACAACGAGGGCACGGCACGACGGATCGCGGCGCAGGCGGGCATCGACGACGTCCGCGCCGGCTTGCGTCCGGAGGACAAGGTCGCGGCCGTCGAGGCACTGATGAAGGAAGGTCCCGTGCTGATGGTGGGCGACGGTGTCAACGATGCGCCCGCCCTGGCCGCCGCCACCTGCGGCATGGCCATGGGCGCTGCCGGTACCGATGCCGCCATCGAGGCCGCCGACATCGCGCTCATGGCCGATGACCTGGGCAAGCTGGAAGAGGCCATGCAGCTCGGTCGCAAGGCCCGCCGCGTCAGCCTGCAGAACATCGTGTTCTCCATCGCGGTGCTGGTGGTACTGATCCCCACCGGCGTCGGCGGCGTGATCAGCATCGCCACCGCCGTACTCGCCCACGAGGCCAGCGAACTGTTGGCCGTCGCCAACGGCCTGCGCGCCGGGCGACTGTCCGCAACGGCCGCCCACTGACAACGGCTTCCGGTCTGAATGGTGCCCGGGGCCGGAATCGAACCGGCACGGTGTCGCCACCGGGGGATTTTAAGTCCCCTGCGTCTACCAGTTTCGCCACCCGGGCAGGGAAACGGCGGTTCGGAAATTCTACAGGGATTGCCGGCGGCGCGGGTGGCGTCGTCTGCCGCAGTCCGGCAGGCGACACCCCGCGCCGGGTAAGGCTCGGGGACCTGATGGAAGGGAAGAAAATGGAGGCTGGGCCCGGAGTCGAACCGAGGTACACGGATTTGCAGTCCGCTGCATAGCCACTCTGCCACCCAGCCGGTGGAACTTGCCGGATCCTGAAGGAAAAGGCCCCGGTCGCCTTGACCACGACCGGGGCCCTTCAGCACCCTGGGAATTTGGAGCGGGAAACGGGTCTCGAACCCGCGACCTCAACCTTGGCAAGGTTGCGCTCTACCAACTGAGCTATTCCCGCTTCGAGAGCGCGATATTCTACTTCACCGCGCTGCCCTGTCAAGCGCCCAAGCGGCTAATTTTCCTTGTCGTTCGGGGCGGAAAGCAGCGGCCAGGCGGCCTTCAGATAGACGAACATGGACCACAGGGTCAGCACCGCCGCCAGGTACAGGAAGGCGACTCCCAGCTCGGCGGTGGGGATGGGGCCGATGGGCTCGCCGAACAGCAGCAGCAGGATGGCGATCATCTGCACCGTGGTCTTGACCTTGCCGATGGTGGACACCGCCACCAGCGCGCGCTCGCCGATCTCGGCCATCCACTCGCGCAATGCCGAGATGCTGATCTCGCGCCCGATGATGATAACCGCCGGCACGGCGATGAAGCCCCCGTGCAGACCCTCGATGGGCACCTGGTCGACCAGCAGCACCAGCGCCGCGGCCACCATCAGCTTGTCCGCCACCGGGTCGAGAAAGGCGCCGAAGGCGGAGGTCTCGCCCAGGCGGCGCGCCAGGTAGCCGTCCAGCCAGTCGGTGAGCGCCGCCAGCCCGAAGGTGGCGGTGGTGGCCCAGTGCACCCACGCGAAGGGCAGGTAGAAGATCAGCACCAGCACCGGGATGAGGGCGATGCGGATCAGGGTGAGTACGTTGGGCAGGTTGTAGTTCATGGTTCAGCTCTTGTCGCCATGGAAGGCATCATAGATCTGCTGGGCCAGCGCGCGGTTGATGCCGTTCACGCGACTGAGGTCCTCCACCCCGGCGCGGGCGATCTCGCGCAGGCCGCCGAACTGGCGCAGCAGCGCCTGCCGGCGCTTGGGTCCGACGCCGGGAATGGCCTCCAGCGGCGAGCGGCTGCGCTTGCGGCCGCGCTGCTGGCGATGGCCGGTGATAGCGAAGCGATGCGCCTCGTCGCGCACCTGCTGGATCAGGTGCAGCGCCGGCGAATCGGGGGGCAGGTCCACCGGCGGCCGGCCGGGCACGTGCAACAGCTCCCAGCCGGGACGCCGTTCCGGCCCCTTGGCGACACCGACCAGGGTGACGCCCTCCACGCCCAGTTCCTCCAGCACCTCGCGCGCGACACTGACCTGGCCCTTGCCGCCGTCGATCAGCAGCAGGTCGGGCAACTTGCCCTCGCCCTTCTGCAGCCGGGTGTAGCGCCGGGTGAGCGCCTGGCGCATGGCGCCGTAGTCGTCGCCGGGGGTGATGTCGCGGA
This sequence comes from Thiohalobacter sp., assembly GCF_027000115.1. Taxonomy (NCBI): domain Bacteria; kingdom Pseudomonadati; phylum Pseudomonadota; class Gammaproteobacteria; order Thiohalobacterales; family Thiohalobacteraceae; genus Thiohalobacter; species Thiohalobacter sp. The sequence continues at coordinate 8,869 of NZ_JALTON010000056.1, forward strand.
TGTTGAAGCGCCGGTAGTCGGATTTTAGCGGACCCTCGGCATTGAACACCACGCAGGAGGCCACGGTAGCCTCGCCGCGGGTATGGCTGATGTCGAAGCACTCGATGCGCTCGGGGGTCTCGTCCAGGGACAGCGCCGCCGTGAGCTGTTCCAGCCGCTGATGGATGCCGGCGCGGCTCGCCAGCCGGGCCTCCAGGGCATGGCGGGCATTGCGCACCGCCAGCGCCACCCAGCGCGCCCGTTCGCCGCGCACCCGGGCGCGCAGGCTCACCTTGCGCCCGGCCCGTTCGGTCAGCAGCGCGGCGATCATTTCGGCGTCGTCGGCCAACTCGTTGAGCAGGATCTCCTGCGGCGGCTCGTGCTCGAGATAGTACTGGCCGAGAAAGGCCGCCAGCACCTCGCCGGTCTCGGCGCCCTCGGGCACCCTGGGAAAGAAGTGCTTGTTGCCGAGATTGCGGCCGCCGCGGATGAAGAACACCTGCACGCAGGCCTGGCCGCCCTGCACCACCGCGGCCACGATGTCCAGGTCGCCCTTCTCGCCGCTCACGTACTGGCGCTCCTGCACCCGCCGCAGGCTGGCGATCTGGTCGCGATAGAGTGCGGCCCGTTCATAGTCCAGGCGCTCGGCGGCGGCGTCCATGCGCCGCGCGAGCTCGTCGACGATCTCGCTGTTGCGGCCCTCCAGAAAGAGAATGGTATGGCGCACGTCCTCGGCGTAATCCTGCTCGGAGATCATGCCCACGCAGGGGCCGCTGCAGCGATCGATCTGGTACTGCAGGCAGGGCCGCGAACGGTTGCGGAAGAAGCTGTCCTCGCACTGGCGCACCCGGAATACCTTCTGCAGGATGTTCAGGCTGTCGCGCACGGCCAGGGCATTGGGATAGGGCCCGAAGTAGCGCCCCTTGCCTCGGCGCGCACCGCGATGCAGCGAGATGCGCGGATAGGGCTGATCCGTGGAGACATGGATGTAGGGATAACTCTTGTCGTCGCGCAGCAGAACGTTGTAGCGCGGCTGATGTTCCTTGATGAGGGTGTGTTCGAGGATCAGCGCCTCGGACTCGGTGTGGGTGACGGTCACCTCCACCCGCACCGCCTGGCTCATCAGCGCCCGGGTCTTGGGCGGCAGGCTGGTCTTGCGGAAGTAGCTCGACACCCGCCGCTTGAGATTGCGCGCCTTGCCGACATAGAGCACCCTGCCCTCGGCATCCAGCATGCGATAGACGCCAGGGCTGCTGGTCAGGGTGCGCAGGAAGGCGCGCGCGTCGAAGGTCTCGTGCTCGCTCATCGGGCCAGGTTCCGGGCGCGTGCCACCACCTCGCGGAACATGGGCTCGGTGAGGCGGCGGGTCTGGGTGTTGTAGCGGCTGCAATGATAGGAGTCGATCAGAGTCAGTCCGCCGGGCAGGCGGTGCTCTGCGGCATGGCCGAAGTCGTGGGCCGACAGCTTCTCGCCCAGCGCACGCAGCACGGCATCGTGGGCGATGCGCCCGAGGGCCAGGATCACGCCCGGCCGCGGCAGGCGTTCGAGCTCGGCGGCGAGAAAGGCGTTGCAGGCGCGCACCTCGGCCGTGGTGGGCTTGTTCTGCGGCGGCAGGCACTTGACCGCGTTGGTGATGCGGCAGCCGACCAGACGCAGGCCATCGTCCACTGACACCGACTCCGGCGCCGAGGCCAGGTCGAGGGCGTGCAGGGTTTCATACAGCAGGATGCCGGCGTAGTCGCCGGTGAAGGGACGGCCGGTGGCGTTGGCCCCGTGCAGGCCGGGCGCCAGCCCCACGATCAGCAGGCGCGCGTCAGGGTCGCCGAAGGCCGGCACCGGGCGCGCGTGGTAACCCGGATGCGCCCTGCGCACCGAGTCCAGATGGTCCGCCAGCCGCGGACAGCGGCGGCAGTCGAGGTCGAAGGTCTCAGTCATGGATCTCCAGGGTCTCGGCGCTGCCGTCGGCGAGATCGACGCGCACCACTTCATGCGCATTGGTATTGGCGATGTAGAGGCTGTCCCCGGCGACGCTCAGCCCGCCCGGCTCGTCCAGCGGGTGGTCCAGCGTCAGGGTCGTGACCTGGCCGTCGGCGAGGCGGTAGCGACGGATGCGGTTGTTGAAGCTGTCCGCGATCCACAGGCAGCCCCGTCGGCTGTCCAGCGCGATGCCCAGCGGGTGCTGCAGGCGCGCCCCCCTGCCCACGCCATCCGCGTTGCCGAACTCGAACAGCCCCTGTCCGACGAGGGTGTTGACCCGGCCGGGCAGCAGGTGAATGTCGCGGATGGCCGAGGACTCGGCGTCGATCACATACAGATGACCCTCGCCCATGGCCAGGCCGGAGGGCTGGGCGAAGGCCGCCTCCGCCACCGGGGCGTCGACCAGGTCCTCGCGACCCCTGCCGGCATAGTGTTGCAGGCTGCGGTCGACCAGATCATACACCCGGATCTGGTGGCGTCCGGCCTCGGCGATGTACAGCCGGTTGCCGGCGCGGGCGAGGTCCCAGGGCGAATTGAGTCGGGCCTTTCGCGCATCGGCGAATTCGCGCTCCGCTCCCCGCCCCTGCCGGCCGTCGCCGATCAGGGTATCGACCTCGCCGCTGACCAGATCGATGCGACGCAGGGCGTGGTTGCCCCGATCCGCCACCAGCAGGTTGTCGCCGACGCGCAGCAGGCCCTGCGGCTCGTTGAAGCAGGCGATCTCGGCGCTGCCGTCCACCAGCCCCGGCTCGGTACCACCGAAGGCGCGCCGCAGGTTGCCGCCAAGGTCGAGTTCCAGCACCCGGTTGTGTCCGGTGTCGCTGACGTACAGGCGCTCGGCGGTCGCCAGCAGCTTGCCGGGGAACAGCAGCGGCCAGCCGGGCGCGGGGTTGCGGCTGATGGGCAGGGCGTGTCCGGGGGCACGGTCCACGGCTGCCAGCTGCTCGCCGATCACCCGGTCCAGCAACGCGCGCTTGCCCTCGCCGCGGGCGACGCCGACTGCGTAGCCCCGCGGGTCGATCACTACCAGGCTGGGCCAGGCCTTGATGCCATAGACCTTCCACAGCCGGAATTCCGGGTCATGCGCCACCGGATGGCGGATGTGATGGCGCTGGATGGCCTTGCTCACCTGATCGGCCACTTTCTCCTGCGGAAACTTGGGTGAGTGCACGCCGATCACCGCCAGCCGATCGCCATACTTGTGTTCGAGATAGTCGAGATCCGGCAGCACGTGCATGCAGTTGATGCAGCAGTAGGTCCAGAAGTCCAGCACCACCACCCGGCCGCGCAGCTCGGCAAGGGTCAGCGGGCGGCTGACGTTGAACCATTGCAGGCCGGCAGGGAACTCGGGGGCACGGACACGGGCTTCGTTCATGGATTCGAAGGGAAACCGATGGGATGGAGTCCGGGCCTGCCCGGAGGAAGGCTCAGGACGGCGCCGGATCGATACCGATCATGCCGTGACGCACGGCCAGATGGGTCAGCTCTACATCGTTGTCCACGCCCAGCTTTTCATACAGCCGATAGCGGTAGGTACTGACCGTCTTGGGGCTCAGGCACAGCCGGTCGGAGATGTCCTGGATGCTGTGCCCCTGGGTCACCATCAGCATCACCTGCATCTCGCGTTGCGACAACTTCTCGAACGGCGAGCGCTTGCCCCCGGGCAACATGTTCAGCGCCAGCGACTGAGCGATGTCCGCGCCCAGATAGCGTTCTCCGCGCACCACGGTGCGGATCGCCTGCACGATCTCGTCCACCGCGCAGCCCTTGGTGAGATAGCCCGTGGCACCGGCCTCCAGCATGCGGGTGGGATAGGGCTCGTCGACGTGCACCGTCACCACGATGATCTTCACGTCCGGGTGGATGTGCTTGAGCTTGCGGGTAGTCTCCAGGCCGCCGATGCCCGGCATGTTGACATCCATGATGACCACGTCCGGCTTCTCCTCCCGGACGAAGCGGATCGCCTCCTCGCCGGTGCTGGCCTCCCCGATCACCTTCATGTCGCGCTGGTCCTCGAGGATGCGCTTCAGACCGGTGCGGACCAGCTCATGGTCGTCGACTAGCAGCAGATTGATCATGGTCCCCCTCTGTCCCTCGCAACTGCACCGCAACAATTCCCTTTGTGCTTCGCGTGCGGCGGTACCGCGCGAAAATCATACCACAGGGACGGCGCCGGCAAAGGCCCCGGGGAGGCATGTGACCGGACAAAACTCCCCGTGGAATCAAGGACTCAGCCTGAGCGGCTGCGCATATCCTGCCAGCGCCACAGCAGCACCGCGGCCAGCGGCGAAGTCCAGCGGGCCGGCGGGCCAGCAGCGGTACCAGCAGCGCGGCCAGGCCGGTCAGCCCGTGGCGGACCTCACTCGCCGGCGGCGATGGCGGCGTTGGCGCGCGCCTTGTCGTAGCCGCCGTTGGTCACCCGGTGATCGCCCTCCACCCGCCACCCGGGCATCCCCATGGATGCCCAGGTGGCGGGGTAGCCGATGCCCTGCTCCGAGATCTGCGCATCCTCGGAGATGGTCCGTCCGCCCTCGGCGCGCTGACTGTAACAGACCTTCATCAGCGCCGTGGGCGCGTTGTCGGGGACGCGGGCGGGTCATGGGCGCCATGAACACTCGGTTGGGGAGTTCCAGCGAACCGTCGCGGATCGGCGTGAACAGATCGGTCATTGCCGGATGCCCTCGATGGACAGCCAGATGCGGATCTCCTCGGCGGCCGGACCCAGCTTCGGACCATCGTTCATCCGGTAGTCGGAGAGCCTGAGGGTGGTGGTGCCCTCAAAGCCACGCCGGTAGCCGCCCCAGGGGTCGTCGCCGGCACCGATCTGGCGCACGTCGATGGCGATGTCCTTTGTCACGCCGCGCAGCGTGAACTGCCCCTTCAGCGTGGCGGTGCCGTCGCCATGGTCCTCCCAGGCCGTGGACACGAAGCGCGCCTTCGGAAACTTCTTCACATCGAAGAAGCGTTCGCTGCGCAGATGCTTGTCGCGCTCGGCGTGGTTGCTGTCGAGGCTGGCCACGTCGATCTCCACCGCGACCCGGTTGTTGGCGGGGTTGTCGGCGTCGAAATCGAAGTCCCCGGAAAAGCGGTTGAAACGCCCCTCCAGCCAGCTGAAGCCGAGATGCTGGACACGGAAGGTGATGAAGGCATGCATGCCCCTGGTGTCGATAACATAGTGTTCAATGGCTGCCTGTGCCACCGTCATCGGCAGCAGGAACAGCAGGCCGAACAGCCAGTGTGTGCGCTTCGACATGATGACTCACTCCTCTCGGTTGTTCGCTGGCCGCAGCATGCGATGCAGCGTGGAATCACGGTTCACGAAATGATGCTTGAGCGCGGCCGCCGAGTGCAGCGCGACCAGCGCGATCAGCATGTGGGCCAGCCATTCATGGACCTCGCCCGCCACGTCCTCCTGGTTCTCGAAACCCTCGCCCAGCGCCGGCAGCTCCAGCCCGCCGAGCAGCGGCAGCGGGTGACCGTCGGCCGTGGTGATGAGATAGCCGGTCACCGGCAGCAGTGTCAGCAGCAGGTAGAAGACGCGATGCACGAGCAACGCCAGCCGCTGCTCCCAGGGACGACCCTCCATGGCGGGCAGCGGATTCGCCAGTCGCCAGCCCAGCCGGAGCACCAGCAGCAGCGCCGCGACCACGCCCAGCGTGCGGTGCAGGTCCGGCGCCCGCCGGTACCAGGGATGATCGTAGTCCAGCGCCACCATCCACAGCCCCAGCGGGTAGAGGATCAGGATCAGCACCGCCATCAGCCAGTGCAGGCCGATGGTCATGATCCCGAAGCTCGAAGCGGTGTTTCTCCAGCTCATCTCCATAGAGCGCCCCGCCTTTTCGAATGTTTCAGGCCATGTTAGGCATGGACTTTCGGCATTTAAAGTGAAATTATCTGGTTAACTCATTCGATATTTTTGAACATGCGGCCCAGCCTCTCCCTCGACGCCCTGACGGTGCTCGACACCATCGCCCGCCGCGGCAGCTTCGCCGCCGCCGCGGAGGCCCTGCACCGGGCGCCGTCGTCCGTGACCTATGCCGTGCGCAAGCTGGAAGAGGGACTGGGCGTAACCCTGTTCGACCGCCAGGGCCATCGCGCCCTGCTCACCCCGGCCGGCGAGGCCCTGTTGCGCGAGGGCCGCGACCTGCTCGGACTCGCCGACAGCGTCGCCCGCAACGTGCAGCGCGTGGCCGGCGGCTGGGAATCCGAACTGCGCATCGCCATCAGCGACCTGATTCCCTGGGAGCCGGTGCTGGACCTGCGCGAGGCCTTCGTCGCCGCCGCCCCCGAAACCCGGCTGCGGCTGTCGCGCGAGGTGCTGGGCGGCGCCTGGGATGCGCTGGTATCCGGGCGTGCCGATCTGGTGATCGGCGCGCCGGGCGACGGGCCACCGGGCGGCGGCTATGCCCTGGCACCGCTGGGCGAGGTCGAGTTCCTGTTCGTGGTGGCACCGCATCATCCGCTGGCCGACGCACCCGAACCGCTCGCACCCGAACAGATCCGTCCCCATCGCGCCATCGCCGCCGCGGACAGCTCCCGCGCCCTGCCGCCGCGGACCGTCGGCCTGCTGCCCGGCCAGCCGGTGCTCACCGTGCCCGATCTGGAAACCAAGCGCCTCGCGCACCTGCGCGGGCTGGGCGCGGGCTTCCTGCCCCGGCACCTGGTCGCCGACGATCTCGCGGCCGGCCGGCTGGTGACCAAACGCACCGAGGATGCAGCCAACAGCCGTGCCCGCCTGCACTACGCCTGGCGCAACCGCCACGCCGGCAAGGCGCTGGACTGGCTGCGCCAGCGCCTGACCGATCCCGCCACCGCGCCCGACTGGTTCGGCAGCCGGAAATGAAAATGGCGGGCCGAGGCCCGCCATTCCGTGCTCGGAGTCTTGTTTCGCGGTTCAGTCGGAATCACGGTAGTCCTCCTTCTCCCGGCGCTCTTCCGCCTCGTGGTCGCGATACCCGGAGCGTTCCCGCTCGCGGTACTGGTACTCGTAACGGTCATGGTCGTCATCCCGCTCGTAGCCTTCACGTTCGCGGTATTCCCCGCGATATTCCTGGTCCCGCCGTTTCTCGCCATCGTAGCGCTTCTCACATCGTTCGCGCGCCTGCTCGCCGACCTCGGCCCGGGATCCGGCCTCAGGGCCCTTGCCGCCCATCGGGCCACTCGCCTGCGCCCAGCCCGCGAGCGCCAGGGTCGCGACAACTGTCGTGATGATGATTTTCTTCATGATGACTTCCTCGTTGGTTGATGTGCGAGGAAGTGTCGCAGCCGAAGCTGAAACCAGGCTTAATCCGGCAAGCTGTGGCTGCCCAGCTCGCGGCCCTCGGGACCAGTCAGGAACTCCTGGAAGGCCCGGGCGATGGGCGGCAGACGCTTGTCGCGCCGGTGAACCAGGTGCCAGTGCCGGATGATCGGAAATTCCTCGACCTCCAGCACGACCAGCGTCCCGGCCATGAGTTCCAGGCGCAGCGTGTGCAGGGACACGATCCCCAGGCCGAGGCCGGCCTCGACGGCACGCTTGATGGTGGTGTTCGAGGTCGTTTCGATTCCGGTCTGCAGGCGGATGTCGCGCTCGCTGAAGAAACGCTCCATGGCGATGCGCGTTCCCGACTCGCGCTCACGCACCACGAAGGTCTCCTGCTCCAGACGCTGCAGCGGAATGGGGCCGGCCTCCTGTGCCAGGGGGTGGTCGGGTGACGCGATCACCACCAGCGGATTCTCCATGAACGCCTGCCCTTCCAGGTCGAGACCTTTGGGTGGCTGCCCCATGATGACCAGATCGGTCTCGTTGTTCTCCAGTTGGCCGAGCAGGGTCTTGCGGTTGGTCACGTCCAGCGAATAGCTGATGCCCTCGTAGCGCCGGGAGAACGCCGCAAGAATCCGCGTGGCAAAGGACTTGGCGGTGGTGGCGACGCTCAGGCGCAGGTGTCCACGCTGCACGCCCCGGAGGCTTGCCATCACCTCGTCGAGTTCCTGCAGCTGCTGCCCGATGCGCCGCGCGTAATCGTACACCTCCTGCCCGGCCTCGGTGAGGTAGAGGCGCTTGCCCATGCGTTCGAGCAGGGGCAGACCCGCCGCCTCCTCGAGCTGCCGAACCTGCATCGACACCGCCGGCTGGCTCAGGTGCAGCTCTTCGGCCGCACGGGTATAGCTGAGATGCCGGGCCACGGACTCGAAAAGGGTCAACTGGCGCAAGGTCAGGTGCATGAACAGGACTCCGTGGGCAGCGCAGCGGCGTGATCGTCAGGCCTCGCCCCGACACCGGATTCACTGCGCAAGGAAGGAAGCCGCCCGCAGACGGCCTGCCCACCCAAGATATAAGTGTTTATTTATGATAACCATCAGAACATCGAATTTTACTTATACCATTACACCCACGAAAATCAAGGTTATCAGCTGGACGAGCCGGGCCGCGTACGAGCAGCCACGCCCCGGCTGAAGGCACCGGCCCCGCCAGGCCGGTATTCCGACCAACCCGACACTACGAGAACGCGCCCATGGCACTCGACCAATCCAGCCGCTATTCCAACCTGGACCTGAAGGAAGAAGACCTCATCGCCGGCGACCGCCACCTGCTGGTGGCCTATCGCCTCAAGCCCGCCCAGGGCCACGGCTTCCTGACCGTCGCCGCACACGTCGCGGCCGAATCCTCCACCGGCACCAACGTGGAAGTCTCCACCACCGACGATTTCACCCGCGGCGTCGACGCCCTGGTCTATGAAATCGACGAGAACGCCTTCGGCGATGCCGGCGGCCTGGTGAAGATCGCCTACCCGGTCGAGCTGTTCGACCACAACCTGATCGACGACAAGCACGGTGTGGCCCACATGTGGTCGCTGATCCTGGGCAACAACCAGGGCATGGGTGACCATGTCGGCCTGCGCATGCTCGACTTCTACGTGCCCGAGTGCATGATCCGCAAGTTCGATGGTCCGGCCACCAACATCAGCCACATGTGGAAGGTGATGGGCCGTCCCGAGGTCGATGGCGGCTACGTCGCCGGCACCATCATCAAGCCCAAGCTGGGCCTGCGTCCCGAGCCGTTCGCCAAGGCCTGCTACGACTTCTGGCTGGGCGGCACCTTCATCAAGAACGACGAGCCCCAGGCCAACCAGACCTTCTGCCCCATGAAGGAAGTCATTCCGCTGGTGGCCCAGGCCATGGACCGCGCCCAGCAGGAGACCGGCGAGGCCAAGTTCTTCTCCGCCAACATCACCGCCGACTTCTTCGCCGAGCTGATCGCCCGCGGCGAATACGTGCTCAACGAGTTCGCGAAGTACGGCAACGAGGAACACGTGGCCTTCCTGGTGGACGGTTTCGTGGCCGGTCCCGCCGGTGTCACCACCGCCCGCCGCTACTTCCCCCGGACCTTCCTGCACTTCCATCGTGCCGGTCATGGGTCCCTGACCTCCTACAAGTCGCCGATGGGCATGGATCCGCTGTGCTACATGAAGCTGTCCCGCCTGATGGGTGCCTCCGGCATTCACACCGGCACCATGGGCTACGGCAAGATGGAAGGCCACGCCGACGAGCGCGTGCTGGCCTACATGCTGGAACGTGACGAGTGCCAGGGCCCCTACTTCAACCAGAAGTGGCATGGCATGAAGGCCACCACCCCGATCATCTCGGGTGGCATGAACGCCCTGCGTCTGGTCGGTTTCTTCGAGAACCTCGGCCACGCCAACGTGATCAACACCTGCGGTGGCGGTTCCTTCGGCCACGTCGACGGCCCCGCCGCCGGCGGCAAGTCGCTGATCCAGGCCTGGGAGTGCTGGAAGGCCGGCGCCGATCCGATCGAGTGGGCCAAGGAACACCGAGAATTTGCGCGTGCCTTCGAGTCCTTCCCGCACGATGCCGACAAGCTGTTCCCCGGCTGGCGCGAGAAGCTGGGCGTGCAGGCCGCCTGAGCCGCACCTCATTCCGGCCATCGACCCCCGCTTCGGCGGGGGTTTTTTGTGGTTGGGGAGTGGGACTTTCGCGGATTGGCGTATAGTCCTCTATTGTTTTTAGTGCGCTTTTTTGGCGGAGAGGGTGGGATTGGCTCCCTTCGGTCGCCGCTGCTCCGGCGCGGGGCGCCTCCGCGGTCGAACCCGTGTTTTGAGGACCGTGGGTTCGAATCCGGTACCTCGTATACACGCAAAAGGGGCCGGAAGGCCCCTTTTGCGTGTATGGCGGAGAGGGTGGGATTCGAACCCACGGAGGGCGTTAACCCTCGACGGTTTTCAAGACCGTTGCATTCAACCGCTCTGCCACCTCTCCAGAAAACTGCTGCCCCGCCACCGGCAACGTCGCGCGGCCTCGAGCCGCGCAACGCCGCAAGAGGGTGGGATTGATTCGGCGCTCCGCGCCTCACCCCTCCGGGGCGCCTCCGCTGCGCTGCGGCGTCGTCTCCCTCGCTGCGCTCGCTCGGCTCGAACCCACGGAGGGCGTTAACCCTCGACGGTTTTCAAGACCGTTGCATTCAACCGCTCTGCCACCTCTCCCGAAAATCGTATCCCGGCCACCGGCACCGTCGCGCGGCCTCG
>NZ_JALTON010000056.1:19446-36403 GCF_027000115.1 Thiohalobacter sp.
CGCTCGCTCGGCTCGAACCCACGGAGGGCGTTAACCCTCGACGGTTTTCAAGACCGTTGCATTCAACCGCTCTGCCACCTCTCCCGAAAATCGTATCCCGGCCACCGGCACCGTCGCGCGGCCTCGCAGGGAGCACGGCAGCGGGGAACCACCCCGGGAAGGGTCGGCGGGCATCTCGGCCGAACGGGTCGGCCAGCCCGCATGGCACCATCGGCCGGCTGTGCCGGGTCCGAAAAAGTGGGGCCATCGCCTTCGGGGACAAGCTTCTGCACACCGCCCAGCGATGCCCTGATGCAATATGCGGGCTAGCATACTGGAGCCGTAAGGGGTTGACCAGTCGTTCGTTTGTGCTGCCACCGCGGGTCGGGATCCGGTCTTCGCCCCGCGGACATCGGCGGACAGGCTCCAACCTCCGACAAGACGGCCGATAGCCTCGGCATGAACCATTCGATCAATCCCCGCCAGGCCATTCGCGGCGTCGGCCTGTTGCTGACGCTGTTCGGGCTTTGGCTTCAGGTCACGGCTCACCCCGGCGTGGCAACGGTGCGTGATCGTCTGGAGCATCTCGCCTATGACCTGCGACTGCGTCTGCTGCTCGAGGAACATCCGGAGCCGCATCCGGACATCCTGATCGTCAGCGTGGATGAAGAGAGTCTGGCCCGGATCGGCCGCTGGCCCTGGCCGAGGACACGTATTGCGGAACTGCTGGAACGCCTCGTCGACGCCGGTGCGGCGGTGATCGCCCTGGACATGGTGTTCGGAGAGGTGGAACGCCCAGCAGTCGATCTGCAACCGCTGCTGACCGATCCTGCATTGCCGGAGCCGCTGCGCAAACGGCTTGCCGACCTCGCCCCCGCATCCGGTGATGCCCGACTCGCCGCAACCATAGGCCGATCCGACACTGTGCTCGGCTTCGTGCTGCATACCCAGTCGACCGTGCAGTCCCCGCCACCGTTCGAACCACCTGCATTTGTCACCGACGGTCCGCCGCTCGGCGCACTGCCGGTACCGGAGCTGCCGGGCGCCACCTTCAACCTGCCGCAGTTGTCGGCTGCGGCGGGCGGTCATGGTTTCGTGACCGTGATACCTGACGACGACGGCGTGATCCGCCGTGTCCCGCTGCTGCTGCGCTACCGCGGGCAGGTCTATCCCTCGCTGGCACTGGCCGCGGCCGGAACCTTCCTGTTCTCGGAGCGGCCGGCAATCGAGACCGCGACGACGGCCGCCGGGCCGGTGATCACGGGCCTGCGCCTGGCCGACTCGCTGCTGGCCACCGATCCGCATGGCACCGCGCTGGTGCCTTTCCGCGCGGCGGGCAGCTTCGCACAGCTGGCGGCCTGGCGGGTACTGCAGGGTGGATTCGATCCGGACCAGGTGGCGGGGCGCATCGTGCTGGTCGGAACCAGCGCACTGGGGCTGTCGGACCTGCGCCCGACGCCCGTGTCGAGCGCACTGCCCGGGGTGGAGGTGCACGCCAGCCTGCTCGCCGGTCTGCTTGCCGGCCGGCTGCTCACCGAGCCCGACTGGGTACAGGGTGCAAACGCCTCCCTGATCGCGGCACTGGGCCTGTTGCTGGTGTGGGTGGGGCCCCGAGTCTCCGCGGCCTCGCTGCTGCTGCTGGCCGGCGGGCTGGGGTCACTGCTGACGGCCGGCAACCTCTGGCTGTGGCAGACCCAGGGGCTCGCGCTGGCCATGGCCACGCCACTGCTGGTGATCGTCCTGCTCACTGGCTGGTTCGCGATCGCCGGGTTCGCCCGGGCATCCCGGTCACGAAGGGAATTGCAGCAACTGTTCGGGCAGTACGTCCCGCCGCAGATCGTCGCGCGCATGGCCGAATCGCCGGAACACCATCATGACCGCGGCGAGACCCGCGAAATGACCGTGCTGTTCGCCGACATCCGCGGCTTCACCACCCTGTCGGAGACACTCGAAGCCGAAGAACTCAGCCGCCTGCTCAATCGCTTTTTCACCCCCATGACCCGGATCATCTTCGAGCATGGTGGCACCATCGACAAGTATGTCGGTGACATGATCATGGCCTTCTGGAACGCACCGGTGGCCGACCCGGAACACGCTGTGCACGCGGTTGCCGCGGCGCTGGCCATGTGCGACGAAATGCAGCGGCTCAACCGGCAGTTCCGCGGCGAGGGGCTGCCGGAACTGCGCCTCGGCATCGGTGTCAACACCGGCCCCATGCACGTCGGCGACATGGGTTCGTGCTACCGGCGCACATATACGGTGCTGGGTGACAGTGTCAATCTTGGCGCCCGGCTGGAGGGGCTGACGCGCCTTTACGGGGTCGATATCGTGGTGGGGCCGCGCACCGCCGAACTGGCGACCGATCTCCGCTTCCGTCCGCTCGACCGGATTCGGGTCAAGGGCAAGCAGGAGGCCGTGGAGGTATTCGAGCCGCTCGCCAGTCGACCGGGAGACAAGGCCATGGAGGCGGAACAGCTGGCAGACTGGGAAGGCTTCCTGATGGCCTTCCGCCAACAGCGTTGGGAAGATGCCCGGGTGCTGCTGGGGCAAGCCGCAGGCCTGGTGCCGGATGCACTGCTCGCCCTGTACCGCCGGCGGCTTGAGGAGCTGACCCGCAACCCGCCGCCCGCCGACTGGGATGGCAGTTTCGAGCGCGCAGTGAAGTGACCGCTACTTGACCAGCACCATGCCCTGAGCCCAGCGGGCGGGATTGGCGCCATCGAGCAGATCGAATGCCTGCAACAGTGCCTGACCCTGCGCTCCCGTGAACACGCCGCCCACCTGTCCCGCGACGGGATTGCCGTTGACACGACTCGAGGGCAAAAGGTTCAGTTCGGCGAAGGAACCCCTCACCTTGCCGTCGAAATCGACCTGCCACAGGTCGGGGCTCGCCAGCACGTTCAGACGCCCGTTGCTGATCTGGCCGCTGGCGAAGTCGATGTCCAGGCTAAGCGTGACATCGCCGATTCCGATCGGTCCCTGCGAGGAGGCGCCCAGGGCCCCGGCCACCTGGTTCAGCGTCACCTGGTCACTGCGGAGCATCAGTACCTCCGGTGGCGTCGGCAGGACGGTGGCCCAGATCACCTTCTCCGGGATGGGGCGAACGCGGCCCGGATCCAGGGGATCGATCAGGTCGAGGACGGGGTCGGCGCTTCCATTCCAGATGCCCCAGTGAACCCGGTGCCCGGCATCGACCGTGATCAGGTTGCTGACCGCCAGCCCCGCCTGCCCCCGGCGATACACGTCGGTGAGGGGTGCACCGGCAAACTCGGGGGCAAAGGGTGGAAACCCGGTTGAAGTAATTACCGGTCGCCCGCCCGGAATGTCTTGAATCGCATGCCCGCCGACCAGCCTGGGCCCCTGGGGCTGGGGCCAGAGCACCATCCCGAAGTACCGTTCGTTCCACAGTCGGTCCCACTCCAGGGCCGTCAGGCGACGATCGATCACCTGGAGATCGCTGACACTGTCGGGGGGCGTCACCAGGGAGAACTGCCCGGCCTGCAGTTCCGGCGGCGCAAGGAAACCTTGGCTGGCGTCCCCGGTCAGGCCGCCGTCGGCCGGTGGGGGCTCCCCCTCGGGCAGCGGTGCAGCGCTTGGCAGACGGCGAGGTGCTCGAGGCGGCCGCACCCTGCCACGGGGTGGGCCCTCGCCCCCCGGCTGACGCAATGCCGGGGGCGGAAGGAGCTGCCCGACCGGCGGACGATCGGGTGCCGGCACCCGTGCAAACCGGAAGGGCATCTCTGCACCCAGCTCGATGTGTCCGGCCGGATTCTCCACCACCACCCGGCCGGCGAGAACGCCGACATCGAGCCCTTCGGTGAGCACCACCTCGTATTGGGTTCCCCGAACCCCGATGGTCGCCACCGGCGTCTCCACGCGGTAAGCCTCCGGATGCCGCTTGCTGATGAGGCCGGTTATGGCACGGAACCCGCCCTGCAGGAGCCGTGACACATTGCGCTCGGTGGCGTCGGGGCGGGGATCGCGGAGATAGGCCTCCAGCCGCAGCCGGGTTTCCGGGTACAGGGAAAGCAGCGTCCCGTCGGTCAGGCGTACCTGGGCCCGGGCATCGGCGCCGGTGACCAGGGTGTCACCCTCGTACACCGGTGAACGACGCCCAAGTGAGCGGCGGCCGCCGCCATCCTCGGCATGAAACTCACCCCGAGCCAGAATCACCCGCCCTGCCGGCTCCGGCTCGACGGCCGCCACCGGCGCCGCCGACAGCAACAACGCCAGACACAGTCCCAGCAGGCTTGCCCCGGTTGCCATGCGTCCCCTCCTCATTGCAGGCGCGCCTCCCAGCCCAGCATCAACTGGCCACGCCGGTAGGCGTAGAAATCGATGTTCGAGTCATTGTCGGCGAGCGAAAGGGTGGCCCGGAAGATCCAGCGGCGATCGAGCGGGTGGCTCGCTTGCAGACGGATCGCGCGCCAGGCATCCCTGCGGCGCACGGAAAAGACGGGGTCGGTGGCCTTGTGCAGCGCGCGCTGCCAGTCCCCCCGAGCGGACAACAGCCAGCCCGGCCGCGCCCTCATGTCCCATTGCAGGGCAACAGCCGCGTAGCGCCGGCCATTGTGTCCGCCCGAGGCGCTGCGCACCGACTCGCTGCCCATGTTCAGGGCGCCCAGCAGACGATGCCGACCCCAGGCCGCGAGCGGCGCACTGGCACCCGCCAGCGCAACGCGCCCGTCGCGGCTGGGCGTCTGCGGATAGACCTGCCTGCCCAGATTGACGAACAGGCTCAGCGGGCGCTTCCGAACGGACCCGGACCACTCGGGTCCCACCAGCAGCAGGCGACGATAGGCACGGCCATCGAGTTGCAGCCACTGGACCTCGAACGGCAGGCGCCAGCGGCCGAGCTGGCTGGACCATTCTCCGCCAAGCCGAAGCTGTTGCGAACGCAGATCGAAGTCGTGGGCGGAAAAATTGCCGCGATCGGACAGGGTCAGGTCCGCAAACACAGATCGGTGACGGCTCAGCGGCAATCGAACCGAGGCACTCGCTGCCAGCTCCCGAAAGCCGCTGGATCGCCGGCGCGCGCCCTCGTCGAGCAGGAACTCGCCCAGCGCGGGGATGCGGACCCTGTCGTCGGCCGTGGCGGCATTGACGTTGGAATCGGCACCTGCGGCGAGTCGTACACTACCGCTCCAGTGCAGACGTTCCCGGCGCTCGCGGGCCTCGATGGCCGCAATCCAGGCCCGTGCCTTGTCGGCGACGGCCGGCGGCGGCGAGGCCTCGAGCACGGCCTCGAAGGCAGCGCGTGCCCGCGCATGCTCGCCGAGCACATGAAAGGCCCGCCCCAGTTCCAGGCGGGCACGATGATTCCAGGGTTCAAGCAGCAGTACCCGTTCGAGCGCAAAAACGGCCCGATTCGGGTGACCGGTCTCGATCGCGACCACCGCGAACGCCAGATCGAATTCCGGGTCGCCCGCCTCCTCCAGGCTACGCCGTTCCCATGCAGCCCAATCGCCGGGCGATGACGCGGCGGACACCATGGCCGCTCCCGTGACAAGCAGCAGTC
The DNA here is from genome assembly GCF_027000115.1 of Thiohalobacter sp. Lineage (NCBI taxonomy): Bacteria > Pseudomonadati > Pseudomonadota > Gammaproteobacteria > Thiohalobacterales > Thiohalobacteraceae > Thiohalobacter > Thiohalobacter sp. The sequence goes on from NZ_JALTON010000056.1 coordinate 24,944, forward strand.
CCAGCAGAAAGCAACGCAGACTCGGCATGCATCTCCTCCACGCAATGCGCCCTGCCGCCGATTTCCCGACAGGCTGGAGGATCCCAGCAAACACCGTGCCGGAACAGGCAGCCGGGAATCCGCCCTTCCTCCGCTCCGGCACACAGGACTGATCACCTTGAAAATGAAAGGGAATGTGGTTGTCGGGCCGCCGTCACCCAGGTATGCTGAACTCATTCCAGAGTCGCCGGTCAAAGCGATCGGAACCGAATTCACCCATGGAGCAAACCGAATGAACACGCAACCCATGTTTTCCCGCGCGGAAACCTCCGCACTCGAAACCAACAAGGTACTGCGTCAGACCTACATGCTGCTGTCCATGACGCTGCTGTTCAGCGCCGGGATGGCCGGCCTGTCCATGGCCATGAACATGCCACCCATGACCTATCTGGTCTCGGTCGGCATCGCCTTCCTGCTGCTGTGGCTGGTGCTGCCGCGCACGGCCAATTCCGGTGCCGGCCTGGCTGTGGTGTTCGCCTTCACCGGCCTGATGGGCTTTGGGCTGGGGCCGATCCTGAGCATGTACCTGGCCATTCCCAATGGTGGCCAGGTGGTGATGACGGCGCTCGGGGGCACCGGCGTGATCTTCATGGCGCTGTCGGCCTATGCCATGACCACGCGCCGGGACTTCAGCTTCCTGGGCGGCTTCCTGTTCGTGGGGCTGATCGTGGTGCTGGTCGCGGCCATCGCCAACATCTTCCTGGCCATCCCGGCACTGTCGCTGGCCATCTCGGCCATCGCCGTGCTGATCTTCAGTGGCCTGATCCTGTTCGACACCAGCCGCATCATCAACGGTGGCGAGACCAACTACATCATGGCCACCGTGGCCCTGTATCTCGACATCTACAACCTGTTCCTGCACCTGCTGCAGCTGCTCGGCGCCTTCTCCGGCGACGACTGAGCGGCTTCGCTGGCGGCCCCGCACGGGGCCGCCGGCCTCCCCCTCCCGACGACCATGGATTCCCTCTGGCTCAAGATCGGCAGCGCCCTGCTGATGGGGCTGATGGTGATCCTGCTGTGGCCCCGCGCCATGGAGCTGCTCCGGAACGGCCCGCGCGGCACCGCCGAAGACTGGAAGGCCGCGCTGGTGCCGCTGGCGCTGGTGGTGGGATTCGTGGTGCTGCTGATCCTGATGGTACGTTAGCTTCAGGCAGCCGAATCCCTATCGACATCCCAGCCCGGGAACAGCGGACTTGGCAGGATGGGCAAAGGCCCGAAGGGCCGTGCCCATCATGACGGTCACGGGATGCTGATGGGCACGTCGCTGCGCTCCTTTGCCCATCCTACGAATTCACTGCTGATCCTGATGCTGCGCTGAGCCTCACACCGGCTCGGCACTGGTCACCGCAAAGTCCTCGAAGCTGTTCTTCAGCCAGCGATGCGTGGTGTTGCTGGCCCAGCGCGCCATGGCCTCGGGCTGGTCGACCTTGCGCAGCATGGACAGCAGCAGCCCCACCTTGACGGTGTCTGGCGTGTAGTGGCGGATGAGTTCGGCACGACTGTTGGGCTGGCCGGGTCGCACGGCAGGGAGGGTGAAGGCCAGCACCTGCTGGGTCTGGAAGGCGACGTTGGAGAACACCGGTCGCAGCTTGCGCCGCACCTCGTCGCGGACCAGGTTGGATGCGAACCAGCCGATGTTCTCCGCGGCCTCGATCAGGTCCGGCTCCAGCACCTGCTGTTCACGCAGGTAGTCGAGCGCCGGGTAGTAGCCCAGACCCTGCTCGCGGACATGGGCGATGACGGCGTCGGCCAGCGCCTCGCCGACCACATAGGGCGAGGCCGGCAGGTGACGCTCGAACACGTGCTCGGGCAGCCGCACCACCAGATTCATCGCGACCCTGGCGACATGCAGGCTCATCGGCCGCGCAGCACTCCAAAGGCTTCGACGATCGGTTCGGTGATGTGGGCCAGCTTGCGGCGCATGACGCTGCCGATGGCATCGGTGCGCGCGAACACGGGCGCCACCAGGCGCTCGCCCACGCCGGACACCAGGCAGGCGGCCTCGATCACCGGTACCAGTTCCGGGACGGCCGAGGCCATGGCGGCGAGCGCCGGCTCCTGGCCGACCCGGCCGCTCGCCTGCGCCCGCAGGGCGTCGATATCCTGCAGTCTCGGGCCGTCCGCGGCCAGCGGTGCCGACCAGTTGCGAATGGCCTCCATCAGCTCGACCACGACATCCTGGTTGTTGGGCTTCTTCAGCACGATCTCCGCGGTGTGCAGGAAGGACTGCCCCGGCACGTCCAGCAGCTTGCGCAGAAAGTCGGCCTGCGGACCCTCGCCCAGCGCCGCGGCAGCCTTGTGCAGCGGATGCGGGGGCTGTCGCTCGGGCAACTCGTCCGGCGTGGTATGCAGGAAGCCGACATAATAGGTGTTCTTGTGCCGGCCCTTGGCCCACAGCTTGTCGCGCGTGTCCTGGTCGATCAGCCCCGGCTGCAGCACCAGGCGCACGCTCTCGATCATCGCCTGATGGCTTTCCTCGAAGGGCAGGAACTCGATCAGGAACTCGGCCAGGGTGGGCGCAATCTCGGACCGGGCCACTGCCTCGCGCGCCAGCATGCGCCGCGCATTGTCCGAGGTGGGCATGGCCCACCAGGCTCGGCGCGCGATCTCGCCGGTCAGTCCCGGGGCATGGACCACGGCCACCACGGCTTCCGGCTCGCCGAGCAACAGCAGCTTCTCCAGGCTGGTGTCGCGCGCCTGCCCCATCCGCGTCCAGCGCTTGAGATACACCGGATACCCCCCCGGCGAACCCAATACATGACTGGACAGGGTCTCCTTGACCAGGCGTATGTATTGTTCGTCGCGACAGGTGGGATTGAGGCGGATGGCCGTCTCGCCCGCGGGCGAGAGGCCGTACACGGTCATCGAGGATTCGTCGATGCGCACCGCGTGCAGCTCATTGGCCAGCATGACATTGAGGCGCAGCGCATCTTCGGCGGACAGTTCCATGGGCAGGCGGGTGACTCAGACGACGTCGTCGAAACCGGCGAGCTTGTACAGCCGCTTCGCCTCTTCCAGGTCCTGTTCCACGCCATTGCCCTGCTCGTACATCATGGCCAGCGTGGTCATGGAACCCTGCAGGCCCTGGTCGGCGGCCTTGCGGAACCACCTGGCCGCCTCGGCGCCGTCCTTGTCCACACACTCGCCTTCCAGATACATGAAGCCGAGACCATGCTGGGCCAGCGCGTGCCCCTGCTCGGCCGCGGCCTTCATCCACTTGAAGGCCAGTTCGTCGTTGCGGGCCATGCCCAGGCCATTCTGGTAGATGATCGCCAGCCGATGTTGGGCCTCGGCGTTGCCCTGCTCGGCAAACGGCCGCAGCATCTGGGCCGCGCGAGCGAAATGCTTTGCCTCGAAGGCGGCCATGGCGCTGGCAAAATCGACTTCCTGATCCTCGTTCATGCTCTGCTCCCGGGCATGCCGTGCGATGCCCCTGATCTTCGTAAGTAAATACAATAGTTTATCGCAAAAGCCTGGGGCAGCGGAATATCCCCCATGAGCAGGGGCCGGGCACGCGCCCCTTTTATCAGCAAGCGCTTATATCCCTCCATGGGGATATACGGTGACCTGGCCCGCGGCTGTATACTGCGGCACCGGCTGGCAGGACCCGGAAGGGTCCCGCGCGTCCCGAAGCGGCAAAGGTACAGGTATCCGGCATGAATGCCCAGGTCGACACAGACGCCCTGATCGCGATGCGGAGCTGCATCCAGAAGGTTGCGACCGGCCCCGAATACAGCAAGGACCTCTCCTTCGAGGAGGCCCGCCAGGCCATGCAACTCATCCTGGAAGGCAAGGCCGATCCGGTGCAGACGGCCATCTTCTTCATAGCGCTGCGCATGAAGCGCGAGACGCACGAGGAGAACAAGGGCGTGCTGCAGGCGATCATGGACGCCTCCAACCGCGTCACCGCAAACGTCGCTGAGCTGGTCGACGTGGCCGATCCCTACGATGGCTACACCCGCGGCGTGCCCGCCTCGCCCTTTCTGCCCGCCGTGCTGGCCGCCTGCGGCGTTCCTGCCGTGTCCCACGGCCTGAACGAGGTCGGCCCCAAGTACGGCATCACCCATTACAAGGTGCTCAAGGCCGCCGGCGTGGACGTCAGCCGCAGCCCGGAACAGGCCGCTGCGCTGATCGAAAACGCAGACGCCGGCTGGGCCTACCTGGACCAGAGCGCCTACTGCCCCGCCCTGCACGACCTGGTCCCGCTGCGCCAGCGCATGGTCAAGCGCCAGGTCATTACCACCGTGGAGGTGCTGGTGGGTCCGGTCCGCGGCCGGGAGAAGACGCACCTCTACACCGGCTTCGTGCACAAGGCCTACCCGCCCATCTATGCCGAGCTGGCCCGTCATGCCGGCTTCGACAGCCTGCTGCTGGCGCGCGGCGTCGAGGGCGGCATCATTCCCTCGCTGCAGCAGCCGGCACGCATCTGGTACTACCACGACAAGGGCGGGGAAACCTTCTACGAGGCGCAGGCCGCCGAGATCGGCATCGAGTCCGCCACCCGCGCGGTGCCCATCCCGGACGATGCGCCGCCGGCACCGGTGCGCGGCGACGAGATCGCCACCACCATCGACGCCGATGCGGTCGCGGCCATCGCTGCCGATTACGGCCTGGCCGCCCTCAGGGGCAAGCGAGGCGGGACCTACGACAGTCTGGTTTACGCGGGCACCCTGGTGCTCAAGCACCTCGGACGCCACGACTCCCTGCCGTCAGCGGCGGACGCAGTCCGTCAGGCGCTGGATTCCGGCACCGCGCTGGCGCATTTCGAGGCGGCAACCTGAACCGCCACCCTGCTGCAAAACGGGGCGGCACCTTGCGAGGGATTGTCTGGTTGTCGAGGTTTTAGGAAAATACCCGGTTAACTGAGGTCAAACGCGAGAAGGAGAGGCAACATGAACCCGCATCAGGATTACTACGATGCTGTCACCAAGATGGAACAGGCTGGTGTCGACGAAGACTACATCATCGGATGGGAATCCGGTTACTGGCTGAACCCCGAGCGCGAGGAACAGCGCGTCACCGAGGCATACGAAGCCGGTTACGAAAAGGGCAAGGCAAAGGATCCGACCGGCTTCGAGGCCTGGATCAAGAAGTAAGCCCCTGTTCCTGGCACATGAAAAAAGCGGGCATCAGCCCGCTTTTTTCATGTTCTGCCGACCCGGTCGCGGGCCGGGACACGGAATCCACCGCATCCCCCGGAATCCCTGCGGCCGGCCACACAAGCCGCAACGCGTCTTTACCTTGTCGTGGGTTCAGCGGGTTCCGTGGCGTTCTTTCTTCCCTTCAGCAACGCAGCCCCTGACGAGACGCGCGAGCCGGTCCTCAGGCCGACTGGTCCGCCGATGCGGGCGGCAGTTCCGGCACCATGCTGTTCATGACCCGCTTCAGCGTCTTGAGCGCCTCGGGCACCTCGATGTCGATGATCTGGGTGCTGACCCATTCACGCTGCCGCGGCCCGAGCGTCTCGGCAAGGCGGTCACCGAAATAGCGCGTCATCTGGAAACTCGGCTCGAAGTCCGAGAAACCGAACTCGGAGAACTCGTCCATGCGCCGGTTCAGCAACTCGATGTAGGGACCACGATGGTCGCCCGGCCCCAGCAGGTCGCGGCCGTTGTCCTGCACATAGTCGGCCAGCCGCCTGGCCACCGCCGTCACGAACGCTGCCCGCTCCTCGTCGTCCATGCGCTGGTAGGCGACCCGGTCGATCACGTGCAACAGAAAGGTCGAGAATTCCTTGATGACCGCCAGGCGGTCGGCCTGGGTGTCGGTCTGGAAACCCTCGTTCTCGAGATTCAGGAGCGCGCGCTGACAGATGCGCCAGGCGTTGAAGGCCAGGGCACTGGCCGTCTCCTGAATGCTGCGTTCCTTGTCCTTGTTGTTCCAGCGGGTCTTGACTCGCACGGTAAAACCTCAACTTTTATATGAAATAATAACTGGATAGAGCATAAACTTGACGCATATTATCCGTTCGATAAGCTGCCCGGAGGCCCGGTGGCGCGCGGGCGGAACGCAATTGTATACTAATTCACTCAGGATTTGACCGCCTTCGCGGAGCCGTATCATGCCGTTTGACCTCCCCCGGTTCCAGGCCCGGGTCCAGCACAACTGCCACATCGCCGACGCTGCCCACGCCGGCGACTATACCCTCTGCGTTTACCTGATGAAGATGCGCGAGCTGTATCGCTGGGAGAAGGGCTACGGCTTCGGCGATCCCCTCCCCGGCGAGGCCGTGGGCGACTGGCTGCGCGAGCGCGAGGCCCTGTGGGAAGAAATCGGGGACCAGGGCTTCGCCTCCCTGCCGCTGGACGGCAGCGAATACGACCCCTTCGATGCCGACGCCGTCAATGCGCGCCTGCTCGAACACGGTCTGGTCTACAGCGCCGGCATCGGCCACAACGGCAAGCCGCACTTTTTCCTCGGCAAGCTGGAACATGCCGAGGAACGCCCCCGCTTCCGGCTGATGATCGCCGGCACCGAGCTGGCGCGCGATCTCACTGCGCCGCCGGCCATGACCCGCGGCGGTACCATCTTCGTACGCCGCGAATCGCTGCGCCGCCTAATCTGGGAAAAATACGAGGAGTGGCGCTGGAACCGCCTCGACAACCCCATGGGACGGGCCATCCGCTGCTACGACTTCGAAGGCGATCTCGAGGGCGCCCTCGATGCCATGGCGGATAACGAGATCGAGACCATGCTGTTGCACGAGATGGGGGAGATCGAGGCCGGCGCGCGGCTGGGCGAGGGCTGGGAGGCCATGCTCGCCGAATTGCCGCGCTCGCGGCTGGAACTGCAGTTGCGCGCGGTGCGTGACCATCTCGCCGATGCCCTGTCCACCCTCCCCGTCCTGCTCGAACGCAGCGCGGACGCCAGCCTGCACTTCTACTTCGCCACCCTCACGCCGCTGCGCCGGGAGCTGGCGCCACGATTGATGGCCGCCTACCGCGACTGGCACGCCAGCGGCGATGCCACGGCTTTCCATGATTATCTGGAACTGGCCGTGCCCCACTGGCAGCAGCTCGCCGAGGCCCTGCTCGCCCATCACGCCGCCGAGGGGCTCGCCGGCGGCGAGGCGGCCATGCGCTTGATCGACGACAACGCCCTGTAAGACAATGGGCCGCCCCGGCCCCGGACGATGCCCGCCCATGCCCCAGCACAGCAGCGAACGCGCGCCGCTCAGGACCCTGCGCGAACTGGCCCCCAACAGCTTCATCTTCGAAAAGCGCAACGCCCTTCCGGTCGAACTCTGCCGCGACATGATCGAGCGCTTCGAGGCGCACCAGGAGGAGCAGTACAAGGGCCGCATCGGGCAGACGGTTCACGAGGACCAGTCGGTCAAGAAGACCACCGACCTGGTGGTCAGTGGCAAGCCGCACTGGAAGGACGTGGACAACAACCTGTTCCGCTCGCTGGGCATGGCCATGCTGGAGTTTCGCGAGCACTTCCCCTACTTCAAGGGGCCGTTCAAGGACATGGGCTACGCCATCCAGCGCTACCTGCCCGGCGAGTACTACCACTGGCACATCGACGGCGGCAGCCACGAATTCAGCCAGCGCCAGCTGGTGGCGCTCTGGTATCTCAATGACGTCCCCGGCCCCGGCGGCGAGACCGAGTTCCTCTACCAGGACCTGAAGGTCACGCCGGAGGCCGGCAAGCTGATCCTGTTCCCGCCTTTCTGGACCCACGAGCACCGCGCGGCCGAGCTGCACGAGGGCGTGAAGTACATCGCCACCACCTGGGTGGTGTTCGCCTGAGGTGAACGCACCCGCATTCCGCGTTCGCGCCCCGCGGAGTCCCGACGAACTCGAGGCCTGCCTGGCCCTGCGCTGGCGGCTCCTGCGCGCGCCCTGGCAACAGCCGCGCGGCAGCGAGCGTGACGTCTTCGACGACACGGCCGTACATCGCCTCGCCGAGGCTGCCGACGGCCGGCTGATCGGGACCGGACGCCTGCACGCCGTAGACGAGGCCTGCGGGCAGATCCGCTACATGGCCGTGCTGCCGGAGTGGCAGGGCCGCGGTGTCGGCAGCGCCCTGCTGGCAAGCCTGGAAGCGGCCGCGCGCGACATCGGTTGCATACGCATCCGCCTCAACGCCCGTGAGGGGGCCGTCGGTTTCTATGCCAGACGCGGCTATGTGGATGCAGGACCCGGGCCGCTGCTGTTTGACAGCATTCGGCATCGGGTGATGGAGAAAGTGGTGAGGCGTGAGCCGTGCGGCGCGTAGCCCGCTATGCGGCCGCGACCTAGCCCGCTTCCGCCCTGGTGCAATATGCGGGCTAGCTGTACGCCTCGGCCAGCGCAGCGATCGCCTCGGGGGCGGGATAACCGGGCGCCCCGGACTCCAGAAAGGCCTGCCATTCGGCCCAGGCGCCGGCCAGCTCGGCATCCGTACCATGGCAGCCGAGCACGGTGATGACGGCATCATCGATCTTCCAGGGCCCTTCGCCCCGGATGTCGCCGCGCAACAGGTGCATGCCCCTGGCCGCGGGGCGCTGCAGGTGCCAGAAGGGCTCGAAATACAGCAGGCCCTCGGGATGGGCGAAGCGCTCGACCATCACCCGGCGGGTACCGTCGGCATGACGTACGGCCAACGGTGCGGTGACGGAGAACAGATCAGCCACGGGTCTCGAATTCGTGCTCGAGCATGTTGCCCTCGATGCTGATGTAGACATCGCTGACGTTGGGCAGGCGGCTGACGATGTAGGCCGCCATCATCATCTTCAGCGGCTCGTTTTCGGTTTCCATGGCGGTCACCATCTTGTCGGCGGCGATCTGGCACCGCATGATGTGGTCCGGATTGTCCACCCAGGTCCGGCTCATCTGGTAGCCGCGATCCAGGTCGCTGTCCATCCTGTCGAAGAATTCGGCCGCCTCGGACACCAGGCTCTCCGGCACTTCGATGGGAAACACCTGTTCGCTGATATGCACATTCAGTATCATCGCTCTCTCCAGCGGACCGCGTGCGGTCCGTCCTGTTTTCGATCGCCGTGATCCCGGCTGCGGAGCCTCTGCCCCATGCTGCTGACCATTCCCGATGTTCTCGATGCCGATGCCCTCAGGCACATCCGCGAGCTGCTGGCCGATGCCCGCTTTCAAAACGGCACCCTGTCGGCCGGCCGCGAGGCGGCCCGGGTCAAGCACAACGAGGAGATGGTTCAGGACACCGACCGCTACAGCCGCCTCAACAATATTCTGATGCGCGCCCTGGTCAACCACCCCGACTACCAGGCCGCCGTCCTTCCGCACCGGGTCGCCGCCCCCTACTACGCCCGCTACACCCCAGGCATGACCTATGGCGAACATGTCGATGACCCGGTCATGGGACCCGCCGGACAGCGCTACCGCTCGGATGTCTCGACCACGGTGTTCATCAGTGACACCAGCGACTACGAGGGCGGCGAGCTGGTCATCCGCGGCAGCTTCGGCGAGCAGCGCATCAAGGGCGAGGCCGGCTCGGCGGTGGTCTACCCCTCGTCCAGCCTGCACCAGGTCGCACCCGTGACCGCCGGAGCGCGGCTGGTGGCCGTGACCTGGGCACAGAGCATGATCCGTGAACCGGCACGCCGCGAGCTGCTCTACGAACTCTCCCGCGCCCGGGACGGCCTGCTGGCCCGGGACCCCGACAGCCGCGAGACCGCCTGGGTGAGCAACAGCTACGTGAACCTGGTCCGCATGTGGGCCGAACTCTGAGCCGGGAGGCCGGCACCGCGCCCGGACCCCGGATGCAAAAAGGCCGCGTTCAGCGAACGCGGCCTTTTTGTGCCCGAGCCCGGCGGGGGTCAGGGCTGGGAGCCGACTTCCTGGTGAGCCAGCTCGACGACCTTCATGGCCGTGCTCATGTATTCCTCGCGATACCCCTCGAGGTCTTCGCCGGAATTCGGGGCCCAGTATTCCCGGGGATCCAGTCCGTGCTCATGCTCGTGGGCAATGAACTTCTTCTGCATCTCGAGCATTTTTCTAATCAATTCAGCCTTTTCGCTCATCTTTCTCGCCTCCGGCACAAGTCGGTGCCATGCTGGTTCGTGGAATCGGGCTGGGCGAACTATAGCGCCCGCGCAAGCCCTGCGGCCATATCCCCTTTGGGAGGAATCAGTATCCGCCCTTGCGGCGCGTCTCCGGCAGGCCGGCAATCTTGGCGCCCTGCTTGGACGGCATCAGCGGAAACAGTCGGTACATGTCCTTGGTCGTGGGCTTGCTGCCCCACTTCTTGCCCATGTCCTTGAGGATGGTGCGCTCGTTGGGCTGGTTCTGGTTGTTGTTGAAGTACTCGTCTCGCAGATAGTTGATGACATCCCAGTGCTTCTCGGTCAGCTCCACGCCTTCCGCTGCCGCGATCACCCGGGCCACATCCTCGTCCCAGTCGTTGGGATCGGCCAGATAGCCATTGGCGTCGCACTCGACGCTTCTGCCGTTCACTTCGTATGCCATGGTTCTCCCCTGATCTGGATTGGGTCTGATACGAAATCGCTTGCCTGAGCTGCCCGTGGTCAGCAGCGGCCCGGCCGGCTCCCCGACGGGGCATGACCACCGCTGGGCGGCCGCGCGGGCGCGCACTATACCGCATCTCCGGAATTTTGGAAATTCAGGAGATGCTGATATCAACCCTTGGCGTTGACCGCCTTGATGCCCTTGTGCGGAATGAACAGCCCGCAGCCCATCTTGCGCATCGGCCCGATGCCCTCCTCCTGCAACCGCACCGCGTGCTCGGGATCCAGGTCGGCGATCATCACGCTGCGGGTGTGCACCACGCCGTCGGGCATGCGGAAGGCATGCGACTTGCCCGGCATGAGCTTGGTGACCGGTACGCCCAGCGCCTGGATCTCGCCCGCAACTGCCTGCAGGAAGGCCTGCTCGTCATGGGCAGGATCGACGACCACGTGGCGGGCGAACAGGGTGGACAGCGGGCTCAGCTTCTTCACCGACGATTCGCCGACCCGCAGCCGGTGGCCGTCGATGTCCAGCACCTGCCCCACCAGCGCCTCGGCGTCCTCCACCCGCTCGCGCGGCAGGCGCAGGGTCATGCGCGTGCGCCGCGACAGGTGCAGCAGCGCGTTCTCGACATCCTCGGGCCGCATCCAGCCATTGCCCGACTCGGCGCCATGAATGAGATGAATGCCCGCGCGCGGCTCCTCGGCCAGCCAGGGCAGGGCCGCCAGCAGGGCACTCGACAACGCATGGGCATGGTCCAGCGGCAACGCGCGGCAGTCGACGCGGAAATTCACGTCGACGATGTCATCGGGCACCACGAAGGGCTTGTCTTCGTCCCTGTCTTCCTGCCAGAACATACCGACCCTCCCTCTAGCTGTGATCTTCCAGTAGGTTGTTCACTCGGGGTTTACCCGGAGAATTGGAGGTGCAACCCAAACCAATGCTTCGAGGACCCCGAATGAACAGCCATAAAAATGCCCGATTAACCGTCCACGGT